>CALGGQ010000126.1 GCA_937915775.1 uncultured Clostridia bacterium
CCCTTATGGAAGTAGCAAGAGGGCTTCCGTTATTATTATCATAAAAAGAGTAAACCAGATTACCGCTATCATCTACAAGTGCAACCTTTGTTGTGGTTGAACCCGCATCAATACCAAGATAGAGATTACCGTGGCAGTCTTTAAGATCTGCCTTTTTTACTGTATGCGCATCATGTCGCTTAAGGAATTCTTCGTATTCTGCCTCATCTTTAAAAAGCGGATCTAAACGTTTGATTTCAAAGTTTAATTTGATACCGTTTCTAAGCTGTCCGATAAGATCGTTTATTTCAAAACTGATTTTTTCGTCGTAATTAAGAGCAGAACCTGTTGCGGCAAAAAGGTGGGAATTAGCCGGCGCAATAATCTGTTCTTCAGAAAGATTAAGGGTACGTACAAATGCGGCACGAAGCTCTGACATGAAATGTAACGGCCCGCCAAGGAACGCAACGTTACCGCGGATTGGCTTACCGCAGGCAAGACCTGAAATTGTCTGGTTAACAACGGCCTGCAAAATTGAAGCCGACAAGTCTTCTTTTGTTGCACCTTCATTTATCAACGGCTGAATATCAGTCTTTGCAAAAACACCACATCTTGCGGCGATTGGATAAATTGCCTTGTAATTTTTGGCGTACTCATTAAGACCTGAAGCATCCGTTTGAATTAATGATGCCATCTGGTCAATGAATGACCCCGTACCACCGGCACAAATACCGTTCATACGCTGTTCAACGCCGTTTGTAAAGTAGATAATCTTTGCGTCTTCACCGCCGAGCTCGATGGCCACGTCTGTTTGTAGAGCGTAATCATCAAGCGCTGCGGAAACCGCAACAACTTCCTGTAAGAAAGGTACTTTCATTTCTTTTGCAAGAGATAAACCGCCCGAACCGGTAATTACAGGCGAAAGAGAGCATTCACCAATCTCCTTTTTTGCATCGTCTAAAATATTTGCAAGTGTATTCTGAATATCTGCAAAGTGTCTGCGATAATCTGAAAAAACACATTTATTATTATTGTCTAATATGGCTATTTTAACTGTAGTAGAGCCAATATCAATTCCTAATTTATACATTTTACAACACTCACTGATTATTTGATTTGTAGCCCGAAATAATATCATCTTATAAAAATGTTGTTCAAGGCATATCAGAGTGAATTATATAATAATAGCCCAAAAAATTCAATAGGGTTGAGTTTTGGTGAGATAAAAAGTGAAGATTGTGTGTAATTTTGTTCTTTGGTTTGACAAAAGATATTACAGATTTTATAATCTAGTTAATTTTGATAATTTATGTACTTTATAATTTATCATTTGGTTATATAATGCATTAACAGGAGAAAATTATGGATTTAGTTACAAAGTTAGAGAAAAAACTCGGCAGATATGCCGTTAAAAACCTTATAATTTATATACTTATCGGATATGCGGTGGGCTATGTGCTTAGCGTTGTGGCTCCACAGGTATATGCATACCTTACATTAAACCCGTATTATATTGCAAAAGGACAGGTTTGGAGAATATTTACCTGGGTACTTACGTCGCCTGAGGATCTTGGGATTTTTACAATATTTATGTTTTTGTTTTATTACTTTATTGGAAAATCTTTAGAGTCCGCATGGGGAACATTCAGATATAACCTTTATATGTTTTCCGGAATTTTATTTACTGCGGTTGGTGCGGTTATAACATACTTTATCATGTATGCTGTTGACCCTGAACTTGCAATGATTGTTTCAAAAAACGGTGCACTTAATGCATCAACTTATTACATTAATCTCACATCGTTTTTGGCATTTGCTTTATGTTTTCCGGATATGGAAGTTATGTTTTTCTTTATTATCCCAATGAAAGTAAAGTGGCTTGCAGTTGTTGATCTGGTTTTGATTGCGATTGATGCTTTAGAGGTATTTTCATATAAGAGCACACTGAAGCAGGTATTTATAAAGTACTATTCGTTATCGTCAGCAGACGGTGCTACAGCCGCAAATATGTATGTTTGCGGAAACATTATTCTGATGCTTTTGCCGCTTCTGAATTTTGTATTATTATGGTATTTCCTTAAGGGATTCAGAAATAATCCGAGACAGATAAAAAGAAGAATGGAATACAGAAGAACGGTTAATAAAGCTGAAGCCGTTAATTCAAATATAACAAAGCATAAATGTGCAATCTGCGGAGTTACCGAAAAAGACGGAAATCATGTTTTCAGATTCTGTTCAAAGTGTAACGGAAATTATGAATACTGTGAAGATCACATATTTAATCACGTTCATAAAGAATAGTTATAATTCAGATATTATTTTATGCATAACAAACCGCCGTATCATATCAAATGATACGGCGGTTTTATTGATTTATTAATTATTCAACACATACATTGATGCATGCAACCGAATTAGCCGGAAGAGTAATAACAGCTTTGTTGTCGTGGAAGGAAATATTTTCTTCTTTTAATGTAACAATTTCTTCCTGCTTGGTATTTACATTGCCTGTGTGAACATGTTCTGCGGTAGTGTTAAACATATTAAGTACGGCTTCTTTTTTTACATTTGCATCATTAATGTTAAGTAATACGGATTTCTTGTAATTGTCTGTATTTACAAGCTTAATGTAAAGCTTTGAATCGTCTCTTGTTACTGAATTAAAGATTATATCGTTATATGCCTCTAATTTGTAATCAAGAGTTTCTGTTGCATATCCGTTTACATCACTTGTTAAGACAAGGTTTGAAGGGTTTGTACAGCCAAAATCAACGCATGCGTTAATCTTTGCACCGTCTGCAACAGGATTCTTAATGCAGTCACGTAAGTTACCCGCACAGTCGCTTGCTGCAAAGTCGCCAAGCTTATATCCTTCAATACCGTTTTTGAATACACGTGCTCCGACTAAATTACCGTTCTTACCAATCATGTATTCGGTAACGTTTTTGTTTGCCTTGTTAATTGAAGTAAGGCCAACGCCTACATATGAAGCACCGTCACCTGTTGACTTGATTGCCTTCACTGATACTTTGTAATTTGTCCACGCCTTATTGATTGTATAAATACCGGTAATCGCAGAATTTGTAAGGGCAGTAACAACCATACCTTTGTCAGTGAATTTAACTTCGCCAAGATCATCATAATCTTTTATTACTTCAAAACCTTCAGGTAATGAGGTGAGGTCTGAATCAACCAAAACTTTTCCTGTATTGTCGGTTACACAAAGGTGAGTAAACGTAACGTTGCTGTTTTCACAGCCGAGTAAAATACCGCCTCTTGGGATTAAATCAATTTCCTTACCGTTTTCATATGTCTTAAAGTTTGTATTAACCAAAGATGTACCAAGGTTATTTGCAAAGAGCTTCTGGATGTAATATGAAGGAGTTCTCCAAACCGATTCATTATCAAACCAAATAAGGTCAGGAGTCCATCTGTACTGTGCATCATTAAGGACCTTGTTAAATAAAGGAGCGTATGCGGCAAGTCTTACAACATCCGAGTTTCTTTCAAAACCTGTCATGCAGGCTGCTTCAGCAACTGCACCGTATTCTGTGTTCTTATCTGTTGATGCGTATTCACCCACGAATACCTTTGAAGTCTTATTATTATCGAGTACTCCGTTTTCTTTGTATGCACGCTTGTAATAATTATATCTGTCTGCGTTATTAAGAAGATAATTGTTTGAACGGTAGTAATGTTCATCAACAATTGTTTCCATATAATCAGACTGATTCTTATACCAGGTTATTTCTTCTTCCTTGCTTGTAACTCCGTCAGAGAAGGCAATGGTTTCGTTACCTTTCTTGTATCCTGCAAGGAATTCCCAGCCTTTCTTGTAAGCAATATCATCTGCCTGAGCGCCTGCTGTTGAAAGAATGTTTAATTCGTGATCAGGGTAGTTTTTCTTAACGTAATCCGTGATTTCTTTGTAGAAAATCTCAAAGTTAGCCATAAATTCGGAGCCCCAGTTTTCGTTACCGATGCCGATATAATCGAGCTTCCACGGCTCTTGATGACCGTTTTTGGCGCGCAGCTCCGCCATCGGCGATACACCGTCAAAGGTAATATACTCTACCCATTCGCTCAGCTCCTGCACCGTGCCGGAGCCAACGTTTCCGTTCAGATAGGTTTTGCAGCCGAGCTGACGGCAAAGTTCGAAGTATTCGTGCGTGCCGAAGGAATTATCCTCCACCACGCCGCCCCAATGGGTATTAATCATCTTTTTACGCTGCTCCTGTGCGCCGATGCCGTCCTTCCAATGATATTCATCGGCAAAGCAGCCGCCGGGCCAGCGCAGCACGGGCAAGCCCATTTCCCTGAGCGCCGTTACTACGTCGGTGCGCATACCGTTAATGTTAGGAATAGCGGAATCCTTTCCTACAAAAACGCCCTCATAAATACATCTGCCGAGGTGCTCCGAAAAGGTACCGTAAAGCTCGGGATTAATCTTCGCAATTTTCTGATTGGGATTAATAAGGTATTTTTCCATAAATTTTGCTCCTTTTATTGCTAATTATAAGGTATCATATTCCATAGGCTAAGTCAAACAAAAATAACGTTGAAATTGGTGAATTTTGTGCTATAATTTTTGTGAGGTGATTGCTTATGAACATCAATATTGAAAAATGTCTTACACTCATTCAAACGCTTGACAGCGACGCTATGGTACTGTGCAATGAAGCGAATATGCACTATCTCTGCGGCTTTTCGCCGAGCGAAGGCTTTATTCTGCTGACGAAGGACAGCGACGCTTATCACATCGTTGATTCGCGCTATACCGAAACGGCACAGCAGCACGCCAAAGAAAGCGGGCTCAGCGTCATTGAAATCAACGACGGTTTCTATCCTGAGATTAAAAGGCTGTGTGAAAAACACGGTGTAAAGCGGCTTGCCTATGAAAATCAGTCCATCAGCCTTGCGACCTACCGCAAGCTGTTTGATGAACTGAAGGGTGTAGAAGAAATACCGCTTGATGACAGCATCATGCGCCTGAGAAACCGCAAGGAACCTTATGAAATCGAGCTGATGAAAAAGGCGAATCACATTGCGGAGACCGCATTTTTAGAGCTGCTCAATCATGTGAAAGCAGGCAAAACCGAAAAAGAGCTTGCCGCTTATTTTGACTACTTAATGGCGAAAAACGGCTCCTACGGTCTGTCGTTTGACACCATTCTGCTGACCGGCGCGCATACCTCTATGCCGCACGGCGTACCCGGCGAAAGCACTGTTAAAGAGGGCGATTTCGTTTTATTCGACTTCGGCGCGACGTACAAGGGTTACCATTCGGATATGACGAGAACGGTTGCCGTCGGCAATGCTACCGACGAGATGAAATGGGCATATAACTTGGTACTGGAAGCACAGCTTGCCGGCATTAAGGCTCTGAACGCAGGTGAAAAATGCGTTGACGTTTACAGGGCTGCCTATGACGTTCTGGACAGAGAGAATATGGCACAGTACTTCCGCCACGGGCTCGGTCACGGCGTCGGGCTGGAAATTCACGAGGGCTTCAACGCTTCTCCGCGCAGCACGGACACCTACGAGGTCGGCAACGTGACCTCCGTTGAGCCAGGCATCTATCTGCCCGACAAATTCGGTATCCGTATTGAGGATGTCTGCTATCTCTCCCCTCACGGCAGAGAGAATTTAGCCACCGTAACAAAAGAACTTATCATTCTGTAAAGGAGAATTACGATGCAGAAATTAACCCCGCAATCGACCATCAGGGAAGCACTGCAAAACCCGATGGCAAAGGATATGCTGGAAAAGCTGATGCTGGCGCTGCATCTGCCGACTAGGCTGCTGGAAACGCCTGCCGTCAGCAAGCTGAAAATTAAAAACATTTCAACCATTACCGCGGGACTGCTGACAAAGAAAACCGTCGGCACCATCTGCGATATGTTTAATCTGGAAAAGGACTGCGTTATCACCGATAAGGGCGAGATGACGAAAAAGTGGTGGAAGGAAGCCGTTATCTATCAGATTTACCCACGTTCCTTCTGCGATTCCAACGGCGACGGCATCGGCGATTTAAACGGCATTCGCTCCAAGCTTGATTACCTGCAGGAGCTTGGTGTTACGGCAATCTGGTGCTCCCCGTTCTACGATTCGCCGAACGATGACAACGGCTACGACATCCGCGATTACCGCAAGATTATGGCGGAATTCGGCACGATGGAGGATTTTGACGCGCTGCTAGACGATATTCACAGCCGCGGCATGAAGCTGATTGTAGACCTCGTTGTTAACCACACGAGCGATGAGCACGAGTGGTTCCGGGAAGCGCTGAAATCCAAGGACAACCCGTATCACGATTACTATTTCTGGGCAGATGCGACGGACAAGGGAATCACGCCGCCGAACAACTGGATTAGCTTATTCAAAGGTCCTGCCTGGAATTATTATGAAAACCTTGACCAGTGGGCAATGCACCTGTTCTCCAAAAAACAGATGGATTTGAACTGGGAGAACGTCAACGTGCGCGAAAGCGTTTACGAGATGATGAACTGGTGGCTTGATAAGGGCATTGACGGCTTCCGTATGGACGTTATCAACTTCATCTCCAAGGTACCCGGTTATCCGCAGGCGGACGCCTTTCTCGGTTTGCTGACCGGCTGCGGCAGTACCGCTGTCACAAGCGCTGCCGATCTGTCGGCCTCGGAGCCTGCGCAATCTGTCTCCGCAGGAGAGCCGGATGCCACGCTGGAAACCGTCACAGAGGAAGATGCAGTTTCTTCCGGGGCCGAGTACACAGAAGAAATTGAGGAAGCGCCTTTTGTGGCGGAGGAGCTCATAGAGGAGCCAATGCCGGAGCCTTCGGAACCCGCTCCCTGGACAGATCATCTGCTGTCCGCGACAGCCGTT
>CALGGQ010000127.1 GCA_937915775.1 uncultured Clostridia bacterium
CCGGCCTTGGCTGGGGCATCGGCTACTTCGGCATGCCGCACATCATCATCCGCTTCATGTCCCTGGAGTCCCAGAAATCCCTGAAAAAGTCCGCGAAGATCGGCATCACCTGGACGACCCTCATCCTCATCTTCGCGGCGATCGTGGGCGTCGTGGGCCGTATGTTCCTCGGCCTGGACGAGGAGATCTCCGCAAACTCCATCGTGTTCCTGACCATGGTCCGCAAGATCTTCCCGGGGGTCATCTCCGGCCTTCTGCTCTCCGCCATCCTGGCGGCGGCCATGTCCACGGCGGACAGCCAGCTGCTTGCCGCCTCCTCCTCCATGAGTGAAAATATCCTCGGCGGTCTGTTCCGCCTGAAGCTCGGTGAAACGGCGCAGATGGTCGTGGCACGCGTCACGCTGATTCTGATTTCCATTATCGGCGTGGTCATTGCGTGGGATTCCAATTCCTCCGTATTCGGCATCGTTTCCTTTGCGTGGGCCGGCTTCGGCGCGGCATTCGGCCCCGTTATGCTGCTGGCACTGTTCTGGAAGCGCTCCAATAAATACGGCGCCATCGCCGGTATGCTGGCAGGCGGCGCGATGGTGTTCATCTGGAAATACATCATTGCCGTCAAGGTCGGCGGCGTTTTCGCCATCTACGAGCTGCTGCCGGCATTCGTCATCGGTCTGGTTGTCAACGTCATCGTTTCACTGATTACCCCGAAGCCGGAGCAGACAATCGTCGATGAATTCGAGAAAATTCAGGCAATGAAATAAGTGGATAGTGGCAAGTGAATAGTGGTTAGTGTGTTTAACTGAAACGAATACTGACCACTGACCACGAAAAAATGCTTCACGAGAAATCGTGAAGCATTTTTTCATATCTTTTACTGTTTGGATTCAATCAGCTTACATTCCACATCAAAGGTGTTAATCTGGTTGCCTTCGATTCTGGCAATGGTGAGCGAGATGGTGTCGCCCGGCTTGCTCTTTGAGAGCACCGAGGTCAGCACGTCAACGCTGGTCAGCGTGTTACCGTTCACGGCAACAATCATATCGTACTGCTGAATGCCCTTGTTCTTCAGGTCGGATTCATCGTCGATGACCTGAATGACCATCGTACCCTCTGCGTTTTCATAGCCCTTCTGGGCAAGCGCGGAGAGAATGGACTGAGCGGAATTGTAATTCGAAAGGGTGTTATACTGAATACCGATCTTCGCTCTGCCGGCAACGTAGCCGTTCTGAATCAGCGAATTCGCGGTTTCCACGGCGGTATTGCTCGGTACAGCAAAGCCCATGCCCTCATATTCGGTGGAGGCAATCTTGGAGGAATTGATACCGATCACCTGTCCCTGCATATTGAACAGCGCGCCGCCGGAGTTGCCGGGGTTAATCGCCGCGTCCACCTGGATACATTCGTTGTTGTAGCCGATGGAGGAGGAAACCGGCACATCAAGTGCGGAAACAATACCTCTGGTAACGCTGTTTTTAAACGTCAGACCGCCCGGACAGCCGATGGCGATACAGTCCTCGCCGACCTCGATATCCTTGCTGTCGCCGAATTCGGCAATCGGAAGCCCCTTTGCTTCAATGGCAAGCACGCCGATATCCGTCTGGCTGTCATAGCCGACCATTGTCGCTTCGTATTCCTTATCGTTATCCAGCGTAACGGTGAAGGACGAGCCGTCCGCAATCACGTGCGCACAGGTCATAATATAGGTTTTGCCGTCGGCATAGCTCATAATCACGCCCGAGCCCTCGCCGGACGCAGTCTTGCCGCCCTGGCTGTTGCCCTGACCGTAGTTATAGAAATAGTTATAGGCGCTCTGCTCGGTGTAAACCGTGATGCCGACGCAGCTTTCCTTCACATTCTGCACCACACCGGCGACGGTCAGATTGCCATCCTCATCGGTCTTTGCCGCAGCGTCGCTGCTCTTGACATTCGCCTGCGCGGAATCAGAGGCAGCGGAGGTGGTCAGCTCGTCGCTGTTCTCGGTTTCGTCCTCCTGCTGCGATGAGGTGACGGACGGTTTGTTGCTCTTGTGT
Source organism: uncultured Clostridia bacterium (assembly GCA_937915775.1). Lineage (GTDB taxonomy): Bacteria > Bacillota > Clostridia > Oscillospirales > Acutalibacteraceae > Eubacterium_R. The sequence goes on from CALGGQ010000127.1 coordinate 2,031, forward strand.
TTATTGCCGCTGCTTGCCGCCGAGAAAATACCGTATACCGCGACCAAGCCGCAGAGAACCGCAATGCAGATGATAACCGCCATTCCCTTTCTCTTTTTCTTCGGCTTCATCGGGCTGCCCTCGATATTCGCCTGTGCCTGCTGCGCCGAATATGACGGCGGATTGTAGTAGCTGCCTGTCGGCTGCTGCGGTTGCGTATACGGCTGATACGCCTGTTGCGGCGTATAGGCAGGCTGCTGCGGTGCATAATAGCTCCCCTGCTGTACCGGCGGCACCGGCTGATAACCGCTTGCGTATTCCGGCTGCGGCGCCGCGTAAGGCTCGGCAGG
>CALGGQ010000128.1 GCA_937915775.1 uncultured Clostridia bacterium
CTGAGGGTAGCAATGATATATCATTGCTACCCTCAAAATCGTGGTCTAAATGCTTATTTTTATAATCTTAATTCATCTTCTTTTCGTTGCTTGCGGGAATGGATGGAGAGAGGGATAGCGCAGCCGATGCCGCCGCCGAGGAGGGTGCCGCCGAGGAGGAAGAGCCACCACTGCGGGTTCTTTTTTTCTTCCTTCTCGTCCTCGTCGGTTTTGACTTCCGCCTTCTTTTCAATCACTGTTGCAACGTCTACTGTCTTTGTGTATTCTTCGCCGAACTCGTCCTCGTAGGAGATGGTTATTGTTCCCTTGGTTTCGCCGAGGGTGTTCGTTGCGCGGAGGTTGGCGCTGCCTGCGCCGCTTTCGCCCGCTTCAATCTCGCCGACGAACGTCGTGCCGCCGCTTTCCAGATTCGGAATATCAAAATCAATTTTGAGATTGCGGATTTTGCACTTGCCGGTATTCATAAAGCTCATATCGAGCGTAACCGTATCGCCCTCTACCACCTTTGCAGGCAGCTGCACACCGCTGTAATCCAAGCCCGTTTTCTGCTTTACGTTCAGCCGCAGAACATCGGAGCCGCTGTATGCGGTATAATATTTATCCTCGTATTCGCTGCTGATAGTAACGGCGTGTTCGCCGATAGCGGCGGTGCTTGCTGCGGTCAGTTTTACCGTCCAAGTGTACGTTGAACCTGCATAAATGCGTTCCACATACTGCGTGCCTGTGCCGACGGGCTTAATGTCGCCGCTTTCCTCAGTAACGGAAAGTTTAATGTTGCGGAGCGCTTTTGTTCCGCTGTAATTTTTCAAGGTAACCTGCAGCTCACTGTCCTCTCCCGGCTTGATACTTTCCGTATCAAGCGAATAGTCAGTCACCATCAGCCTCGGCTGAGAGGCATCTATATTCTCTTCCGTCTCGCCGTCTGCATATGCCGTCATTCCAAACGCAAGGCAGAAGATAAGAGCAAGTATAATTGTAACTATCTTTTTCATCTTATAACTCCCTTATGTTCTCTACAATGCTGTTTTTCATTTCCTTGCGGATTTTTGACCAAAGACTAAAGGAGCATATTGTAAACAAGAAAATGACCAAAATCACCGTAGGCAACGGATTGAAAATAAATTCGAAACTTGGCGTCCAGCCCTGAACGTGCATATTTGAAAAATGTTGTTTGCAGTATAAACCAATAAAGGCTAATACAAAACCGACGAAGCCTATTCCTGTTCCCCAACCGAACATAGAAAGCAGTTGTTTAATATAGCAACTTACCAATTCTTTTTCGGAGGCGCCAACTGCACGCAGCGTTCCAAGCTGTCGTTTGTTATCACGAATTCCTGAAGACAAGGCGTTATTAATAATGCTCCCGCAAATCGTAAATAACAAGATAATAATGGCATACATAACGATCATCAGCTTGTTCATCGTTTCACGCTGTTCTTTATTAAATTCGTAATTTGAAGAATAGTGTGAGTGCGGAACGGTTTGAGCGCCGGCTTTAATTGCTTCCATTACTTCACTGTTTATTTCTTCCGTACATTTTCCGTCAAGCCAAAAATAGATACCTTTATATTTCTGACCTTCAATGAAATGATTTAAGCCGGTGTTTGTTGTAAGGAAGCCGAAACTGCTTCCAAAAAAATTGAAATAGCCGTGAGTACTGCTATCGATTTCATTAATGATTGCACCTATCTTAACTTTGTAATTCTTTTTAGATATATCTGCGTTGCTGAATTCGAATTCACTATTATCATGGTCATAATCATTGTTGGACTTATCTGCAGTTAATATGCTTAACTCTATTTCATCCCCTGCATGATAAGGACACTCTACGGATGCAATTATTTTAGCATTATTTCTCTTCGCATATTCTTCAGTTGCAACATTAGTAAATGTTTGAATGCCTCCGCCCCGTCTTCCGTAGTCTTCTGTAAACTCAGCAAGTACTAAATTCTTCGGAGCAATCAGGATGATTTCCTGACCTGCATTGAGCTTGTCAACATTTATTTCACCGTCATAAGCATTTTGCGTTTTTACATATTCACCATCAAGGCTGGAGAGACGCATACGGCAAAAATCACCGATACCGACCTTCTTTTGAAGTCCAAGATGATCGTCACTAATTTTTGAAAACATCAAATCCTGATAGTTATCTTCTGTAACCGTTTTTTCGTAAGTATCGTAACTGTATATTTCTTCAGCTGTGCAGGAGGCAAATTGAATATATTCGTTATATCCGTCTTTCAGATTCCAAATAGCATTTGCCCATTTCTGTCCGCAGGATTTTGCAATATGCTGATTGCCGTCCACAGACTGTCTGACGCTTTCGGAAAAGCCTACGTTTTCACTTTTATAGTTAATACCGTAATACAGCGTTTCCTTCGTGAGCAACATTTCATAGTCAGAGTCCAAATGATGTTCCTCGTTTTTTGCGTAGGTTATATGGGAAACCATAAAGCAAGAACCGATAATAGAAACGACTAAAAAGATGCTGACAACAATTTGCCTTGTTTTGCTGAACACAAGGCTTCGTTTCGCAATAAGTGAAGGAACGGCATACTCTTTCTTTGATTTTATATGCTTCGACTTCATTTTCCTTCCGCTGTCAATATTGCGTATCGCTTGCATAGGCGTTACTCTTGATGCGCTTTTCAGCGGAATATAGGAAGCGATAATGATAACCAAAACACTGAACAGTGCACAAACCAACAATGCACCGATATTCTGATTAGCAACATAATCATCGCCCATTAGTTTTAGGATGGACCGTGCTGCAAAATAGGAAATCAACAACGAGATGGGAACACATACTAAACTGATAATAAAGGTTTCTCGCCCAAATATTTTTATGATTTGGCGCTTTGTAGCACCGACTGCACGGAGCATACCTATCTGCTTTTTCCGCTGCGATAGGTTTGAACTAAACGAGTTAATCACGGCAAGACAGGAAGCAAGAGCGAGTACAAAAGCAATCATTCCGTAAAATGCAACTGAAAGCATCTGATCCCATCCGATGCTGTAATCCATTAAGTTTCTTTGACCGATACTGATAAGCTCGCCGTAATCAATTTTTCTGGAGGAGTAAAATTCATCCAGTGCAGAATTGTTTTTCAAAAATCCATATCGGCACAGATTCTCTTTACCGCCGACTGCGGTTTGAGTACCTTGACATACAAACGCAGACGGGATTGTTTGGCTATACTCCATTTCGTTGATATTGGCAACTTTGTTTCGCAATATACCTGTAAGCGTAAATGTTTTTTCATTAATATCTTCCGCAGGTTCCTCTCCCATCATTTCGGCATAATGAAGCGTTATTTTGTCGCCGACTTTTGCATTGATACCAAGACGGACAAGCGTAGTGCTTTCAATAGCAATCTCGCCTTCATTTGCGGGATATGCTCCTTCCAGCAATACGGGGTTAGCAAGTTCCATTCCCTTATCGTCGAGCCATGCAATATAGGCACCGTTGTTTTCATTTTCTCCGCTACCGGAGGCATAACCGACGATGTGTGCCGTTCCGTATTCTTTACTGATAGCGCCGGAAGATATTAAGTCGTTAAGCTTATCATCTTCCATATTAATCATGATTAAGTCCGCTTTGCCGTAATCAAGATCTTTTATATTCTTAAAGGTTGAATAGGCGCTGAAAGCAAAATAAATAATACTCGACGAAAACACCATTGCGAGAATGATGCCGATTATCATTATCGTATATTGCTTGCGGCGGTGCTTTAGGTTACCAAGCGCAAGGCGGTTAACTGTGAGGTTTTTCATTACTCGCTCACCGCCCCTTCAATCTTTACCGCTTTGCCTTCCCCTTGAGGGGAAGGGGGACCGCTTGCGGTGGATGGGGTGGAAAGCGGAGCGTCGAGGGCGCCGCTCCCTACAGGCGACTTGGTGTCGCGTACAATGCGTCCGTCTTCAAGGGTAAGCACTCTGTCCGCCTGCTCTGCTACGTGTAAATCGTGGGTAACGAGTATCAGCGTAACGCCGAGTTCACGGGCAGCATATTTGAGAAGGGAGAGCACCTCTCGTCCGCTTTTGCCGTCAAGGTTACCCGTCGGCTCATCTGCAAAAAGGATGGACGGTTTGTTGGCAAGTGCTCTTGCAATCGCAATTCTCTGCTGCTGACCGCCCGAAAGTGCGGAGGGCAGATGCTCCAGCCTATCCTCAATGCCAAGGATTTTTATAATCTTATTCAGATATTCCTCGTCCGGCTTTTTCTTATCCAGCATAATCGGGAGAAGAATATTTTCATATCCCGTCAGCTCGTTCACAAGGTTATACGCCTGAAAAACGAAGCCGAAGCGCCTGCGTCTTAAGATGGATAACTGATTGTCGTTATAATCGCTGAGCTTCTTTTCGCCGTAGGTAACAAAGCCGCTTGTCGGATTTTCAAGGCTTGACAGCACGTGCAAAAAGGTTGACTTACCGGAGCCGGAAGGACCTGTAATCGCACAGAATTCTCCCTGCTCGAAGGCAATGGTAACATCGTCAACGGCTTTAACAATATTCTCGCCGCTGATATATTCCTTTGTTAAGTTTGTACATTCGATAATGTTCATAATACATACTTCCTTTCTATGCCTTCATCATACCGTGTCAATCTTTCGTTTAAGTGACTTTTATCTTAAGAAATCGTAAGGTTTGCCCCTCATCAGTCGCAATAAATGCGACAGCTTCCCCCGAGGGGGAAGCCAAATCAGTTAAAATTATATCGCTATTGCTCCGTCAATATGCGGGAAGCACATAATCACGTTCAGGCCTTCGCCGGCGTTTT
>CALGGQ010000129.1 GCA_937915775.1 uncultured Clostridia bacterium
GGAACGGGCTCATAGCCTTCCGGTTCCATCGTGTACGTTCCTCTGCCCTGCGTCTTGGAACGAAGGTCGTTAACGTAACCGAACATCTCGGAAAGCGGAACGCGCGCGTTAATCTGCTTCACGCCGCCCAATCTGTCCTCCATGCCCTGGATGGCACCGCGGCGGGAGTTAAGGTCGCCGATTACATCGCCCATGTAGTTTTCGGGAACGATAACGGTTACCTTCATCATCGGCTCAAGAATAATCGGGTTCGCCTTCTTGGCGGCATCCTTGAATGCCATGGAGCCGGCAATCAAGGATGCCATTTCAGAGGAGTCAACCTCATGATAGGAACCATCGTACAGCTCAATTCTGACGTCCACTACCGGATAACCCGCCAGAATACCGCTCTTCATAGCAGCCTGGATACCGGCGTCAACCGCAGGAATATATTCCTTAGGAATGGAACCGCCGACAACCTGATTTTCAAATTCGTAGCCCTTACCGATGCCGTTTTCGTCAACATTCGGGAACATACGGATTTTCACGTGACCGTACTGACCGGAGCCGCCGGACTGCTTCTTATACTTCAGGTCGGACATCGACTCGCCCTGAATGGTCTCTTTATAAGCAACCTGGGGTGCGCCGATATTGGCTTCCACCTTAAATTCACGCAGCAGTCTGTCAACAATAATTTCCAGATGCAGCTCGCCCATACCGGCAATAATCGTCTGACCGGTTTCCTCATCGGTATACGCCTTAAAGGTCGGGTCCTCCTCAGCCAGCTTGGCAAGCGCCACGCCCATCTTTTCCTGACCTGCCTTCGTTTTCGGCTCAATCGCCACACGGATAACAGGTTCCGGGAAATTCATGGATTCCAGAATAATCGGATGATCCTCGTCGCACAGCGTGTCGCCCGTGGTCGTGTTCTTCAGACCGACTGCGGCAGCGATATCGCCTGCATAGCATTCGGGGATATCCTCTCGGTGATTGGCGTGCATCTGCAGAATTCTGCCCATTCTCTCGCGGTTACCCTTCACAGAGTTGTAGCACGGCGTACCGGCAACGGCAACGCCGGAGTAAACGCGGAAATAGCAGATTTTGCCGACATATGGGTCGGTAGCAATCTTAAACGCAAGCGCGGAAAACGGCTCATCGTCAGATGCGTGACGAACCTCTTCCTCGTCGGTTTCGGGATTGATGCCCTTGATAGACTCAATGTCCGTCGGAGCCGGCATATAATCCACGATAGCGTCCAGCAGCGGCTGCACGCCCATGTTTCTGTAGGCAGTGCCGCAGCACATCGGAACCATCGTACCTGCGATGGTTGACTGACGGATGATACGCTTGATATCGTCGACGGTGATGGCATCCTCGCCCTCTTCGAAATACTTTTCCATCAGCTCGTCATCCTGCTCGGCAATGTGCTCAACCAGCTGCGTACGGAATTCCTGAGCCTTGTCCGCCATTTCGGGACGAATGTCTCTGATTTCAAATTGCTGACCGTTATTTTTATCAGGCTCGATATAGATGATTTCCTTCATCTCGACCAGATCAATAATGCCCTCAAAGGTTTCCTCAGCGCCGATGGGGAGCTGAATCGGGAGTGCATTACAATGGAATCTGTCAATAACCATATTATAAACGTTGTAAAAATCAGCGCCCATAATATCCATCTTATTGACAAAAATCATTCTGGGAACATTGTATTCATCCGCCTGACGCCATACGGTCTCAGACTGCGGTTCAACACCGCCCTTTGCGCAAAGAACGGTAACGGAACCGTCAAGCACACGCAGGGAGCGCTGCACCTCGACCGTAAAATCAACGTGGCCGGGAGTATCAATAATGTTGATTCTATGATCCTTCCAGAAGCAGGTGGTAGCAGCGGAGGTGATCGTAATACCTCTTTCCTGCTCCTGCTCCATCCAGTCCATCGTTGCTGCACCGTCGTGGGTTTCACCTAACTTATGGTTAATACCGGTATAGTACAGGATACGCTCCGTCGTGGTTGTTTTACCAGCATCGATGTGAGCCATGATACCAATGTTTCTTGTCTCTGCAAGAGATACTTTTCTCGGCATAGTGTCATAGCCTTTCTGCCCACAAGAATATCAGAATTTCCGTAAAACCAGACCTGTGGGCGAATATGGAATACGCGAAAATTCTGCCGCACCGTGCGGCAAGTAACTTAGTATTGATATAACAGATATTAATATCTGAAGTGTGCAAACGCCTTGTTGGCTTCTGCCATTCTGTGTGTATCGTCACACTTCTTGACAGCGCCGCCGGTTGAATTGGCAGCATCCATAATTTCTGCTGCAAGGCGCTCTTTCATCGTTCTCTCGCTTCTGGCGCGAGCGAACGAGGTGATCCATCTCAGACCGAGAGTCTGGCGTCTTTCCGGACGAACCTCCAGCGGAACCTGATAGGTTGCACCGCCGATACGGCGAGCCTTAACCTCAAGAACCGGCATAACGTTCTCCATAGCAGCCTCGAAAACTTCGATGGGTTCCTTACCTGTCTTTTCCTGGATGATGCTGAATGCATCGTATACAATTTTCTGGGCTACACCCTTCTTACCATCAAGCATAATGTTGTTGATAAGGCGGGTAACAACCTTTGAATTGTAAAGCGGATCAGGTAATACATCACGCTTAGCGATCTGACCTCTTCTTGGCATCTTCGCTTCCCTCCTTCATTATTATTAGATGAGTTCATAGGTACTCGGTTTTTCCGTGGAGCCAACAAAAGTCCGTCGATTATATAATAAGGTATAAACTATTGTCAGTCCAAAATTAAGAGTTTGGTTAAGTGCTTATTTCTTAACCTTAGGTCTCTTAGCACCGTACTTGGAACGGCTCTGCATTCTGCCGGTAACGCCCTGAGTATCCAGCGTACCGCGGATGATGTGGTAACGCACACCGGGAAGGTCCTTTACACGGCCGCCTCTTACCATAACAACAGAGTGCTCCTGAAGGTTATGGCCAACGCCGGGGATGTAAGCAGAAACTTCCATACCGTTGGTCAGACGAACTCTGGCAATCTTACGGAGTGCTGAATTCGGCTTCTTCGGGGTGGTGGTGTACACGCGGGTGCACACACCGCGCTTTTGCGGGTTACCCTTGAGCGCCGGGGTCTTCGACTTGTCGATGGACCGCGCGCGGCCCTTGCGGACCAACTGGTTTATAGTAGGCACGTAATACTCCTTCTTCCTTTTCCGCGTGAAAAGACGCGAGGCGAAACATTACTCGTGAAACACAAGGCTGTCAAACGCCACGGAGCCGGGCGTGTCTATATTCCCACATTTTATTCACACTACGCGTTCGGGTCATTATTCGCACGCGGCGGCAATTGTCGCGGTGTTAGCCTCGGCT
>CALGGQ010000130.1 GCA_937915775.1 uncultured Clostridia bacterium
CATAAAATACCCCTTGAGCGCTTAATCTCAAGGGGTATTTCGACAGACTGAAGGCAAGGAGTGATTTTTACTCCTTGCCTTGTAAGTATTTGTTAGTATTTCTGAAATCTTTCTTTTCTGCTGTGAACTAATTGTACTTATCGATAATTTCTTTGGCGATTTCTTTTTTGGTGACGCAGCGGTCCATCGCTTCCTTTTCAATGGTGCGGTGCGCCTCCGGCTCAAGCAAGCCTTCTTTGCTGATCAGCAGCCATTTTGCCTTATTAACAAGGCGGATTTCCTCCATTTTGTCCTCCATCTTGGTGGACTTTTTCTCTGCACTTTGTAACTTGGTTTTCGCCGTAGTTAACCACCGCAGCGCCGTGTCCATCGCTTGGCGGCTCATCGGCTTTGGCAGTGTGAAAACGCCGTGGCGCGCTACCTTGTCGTAAATGTCAGCGTGAATTTCATTGCGCACCAGCAGCAGTACGAGCGCCTTGCCCGAGGTGCTGCAGTCAATGGCAAAGCGCACGCCCGGGTCATCGCTGAGCGGTGTATTAATAATCACAAAATCATAGCTTCGCTGGGCAACAGCGCGCTGCGCTGCTGAAATACTGCCGGCATATCTGACGGGTTGATACCTTGATTCAGGGAGCATTGCCGCCATCGTACTATTAAAATTTTCGGCAGTGGATACTACCAGTACGCTGAATGCCTTATCCGTAAGCGCCATGCTGCTCCCTCCTTTCGTCAGATTGGTTATGGTTTATTTACAGTAAATGTCAAATATTTTTTCAGGAATATATTGCTTGATAAAATCGCTTTCGGAAGCGTTCGTTTTTGCTTCTTCAAGTGATTGCGGAAGCATTTTGAACTTTGAAAGCGTCTCCTCATCTGAGGTATACAGATTGAAATCCGCAACGTACGGTAAATCAAGATTGTTTTTAATGCCGTATAAGCCCGCATAAATCATCAGCGCAAAGGCGATATACGGGTTGACGGACGGGTCGGCGCTGCGCAGCTCCGCGCGCTTATACTGACCGACGGCTGCGGGAATTCTGACCAGCTGCGAGCGATTTTCGCTCGACCAGGAGACGTAGCGAGGCGCTTTGTTGCTGCCGAGGCGGGCATAGGAGTTTTCCGTCGGATTTAAGAACGCGGTCATCTCCACCGCTTTATCCAGCACGCCCGCAATCATATACGGCATAATGTTGTCCGCACCGTCATCAGCCTTAACGGATACATTAATGTGGAAGCCGTTACCCGGTTTATTTTCCAGCGGCTTCGGCGAAAAATCGGCGTAAAGCCCATTGCGGTCGGCAACCGTCTTGACGACGGTGTGCAGCGTCATCACATTGTCCGCGGCGGTCAGCGGGTCGGAATAGCGGAAGTCAATCTCATTCTGACCGGGTCCCTCCTCGTGGTGAGAGCTTTCGGGATTAATGCCCATCTGCTCCAGTGTGAGGCAGATTTCACGGCGAATGTTCTCGCCCCTATCCTCCGGCGCTAAATCCATATAGCTTGCCTTGTCATAAGGCGTTTTCGTCGGTTCGCCGTTTTCATCAAGCTTAAAGAGATAGAATTCCTGCTCTGCACCGAAATAGAAACGATAACCTGCTTCTTCGGCAGTATCAACGGCATTTTTCAGCAGTGTTCTGGTGTCGCATTCAAACGGTCTGCCGTCGGGGTAGGTGATGGAACAGAACATTCTGACTACCTTGCCCTGCTCAGGGCGCCACGGCAGAATGGTGAGTGTGTCAGCATCGGGGTGGAGCAGCAAATCGGAATGCACCTCGCCGCCGAAGCCGGCAATCGCGGAGCCGTCCAGCGCAATCCCATAGCCGAAAGCGCGCTCCAGCTCGTCTGCCATAATGGAAATATTTTTCTGCCGTCCGTATACATCGCAAAACGCCAGACGGACAAATTTGACGTCCTCCTCCAGCGCGAATTGGATAATATCGTCCTTGGTATATTTCATCATCATACCTTCTTTCTATCAAAAAATGCGCTCATTAAAAGCGGGATAGCCCCGAAATTAATGAACGCCTTTGCTCATATAATTAATATATATTACACCGCTTTCGTTGTCAAGAATTTTTTGAAAAAGGGCTTGACAAAGCAGAGATCTTGTAGTATAAACATATCAATCTAATAGGTTAATAGCTTGAGGGAGAATTTGCCATGCGTAAGCCGAGCTTAAACTGCATGATGTGTTGTGACGTGCGCTGTGAGATGCGCATGCGCTTTGTGTTGCCCAATTGAGGCCTTCCGCTGTTCCACAGAGTAACCGGAGAGTCCATCGGGCTCCCCGGTATTTTTATTGTTTGTGAGTGAGGATGATTTCATGAACCTGTGGTTTGAAATCCTGCTTCGGGAAAACTTCCGGAACGGGCGAATGTATACAGACCGATGTTAAAAAGGCATGTCCCTCGCAGCATATCTGCCTGCGAGAGGGAACAGAGCATTTCTCAATTTTATTCACATCAACGGAGGTCTTACTCATGTCTACTATTAATAAAACATTTAATAAAACATTGTCCGTGCTCCTTGCTCTGCTTTTGGTTGCCGTCCTCTTCCCCGTGACTCTGGCCGGGGCGGCGAACGATCCGGTTTACCGGACTCTGGATGAAATTCTGGAGGACGGAACGATCAACATCGGCGTCTTCTCAGATAAAAACCCCTTCGGCTATGTTGACGAAAACGGGGATTATCAGGGATATGATGTATATTTTGCCGAACGCATCGGCCAGGATCTCGGTGTCAAGATCAACTATGTTTCCACTGAGGCGGCAAATCGTGTGGAATATCTGGAGACAGGAAAGGTTGATATCATTCTTGCAAACTTTACCGTGACAGCCGAGCGCGCAGAGAAGGACGACTTCGCACTGCCTTATATGAATGTGGCCCTCGGCGTTGTGTCTCCTGACAGCAGGGTGATTACAGACCTCGGCGAGCTTGGCGAGAACGACAGGGTCATTGTGATTTCCGGCACTACCGCGGAGACCTATCTGACTGAGAACAACCCGGAAATCACGCTGCAGAAGTTTGATACTTATGCCAATGCCAAAAACGCGCTGGAAAACGGAAGTGCCGCCGCATGGGCGAACGATAACACGGAAGTGATCGCCTATGCTCTGCAGAATGAGGGATACACCGTTGGCATTCCTTCTCTGGGCAGCCAGGACACCATCGCACCCGCCGTCTCCAAGGGCAATAGCACACTGCTGGAATGGTTGAACGCAGAGATCGTTGCGCTGGGCAGCGAGCAGTTTTTCCACGCAGATTATGAGGCGACGCTGGCAGATACCTATGGTCTGGATTATGAAGACAGCCTCGTCGTAGAAGGCGGCGTTGTATCCGCTGCTTCCGACGAAGCAGCGCCGGAGCCCCTGGCAGAAGCGGTCACCCTGAAGGTGGGCGCCAGCTCGACTCCGCACGCGGAGATTCTGGAGCTTGTGAAGGATCAGCTTGCCGAGCTCAACATCACACTGGATATCGTAATTTATGACGATTACATTCTACCGAACACCGCCTTGGAGGACGGAAACCTG
>CALGGQ010000131.1 GCA_937915775.1 uncultured Clostridia bacterium
ATCGTACAGCTCCCGCTCGCAAAATACGAAATTCTGCTCCTTTTTCAAGAGTCTCCCAGCGTGTCGAAATCTGTTCTGTAGGTTTTTCGACACGCTGAAAGCGCTGCGTGAATAACGCAGCGCTTTTTGCTTACCATTGATATGGCTCTTTGGGCTTGGAGTTGAAGTTGTCAATCACAATCTGATAACGTTCAAAGGCGTTATGTACGCTCTCCTCCCACGAGATGTAAATATCGTTTTGCGCCTGAATGCCGACGCGCTCAAGCAGGTCGCGGTTATCAATAATCTTATCAATTTTGACGGCGAGGCTTTCAGCATTTTCGTCACAGAGAAAGCCGGTTTCACCGTCAAGAATGCCCTCGGCAGCGCAGGTCCCCTCCACCAGCAGCGACGCCGTGGCGGAAGCGGCAGCCTCACGCACCACCAGCCCGTTGGTGTCAAAACGGGAGGGGAACACCAGAAGGTCAGACGCGGCGTAGTAAAGCTGCAGCTCGCGGCGGTTGTCAATCATTTCTGTAAAAATGACTTTGTCGGCAATGCCGGTTTTCTGGCAATATTTTTTCATCGCCTTTTCCTCGGGACCGATGCCGAGCATCAGCAGGCGGAAATCCCTGCCCTGTCCTTTCAGCTGCCGCAGTGCGTCAAAAATCAGCTTCGTATTTTTATACCACATCATTCTGCCGACGAAAATCAGCAGCGGAACGCCGGCGGGAATGCCGTGCTTGCGGCGGATAATCGCCTTTTTCTCCTCATCGGCGCGGTATTTCGGCAAATCACAGCCGTTGGGCATGACGATATAATCACCCTCGTAGCCCATAATCTTCAGCGATTCCGCCGTGCCTTTACTGGTTACCCATACCTCGTCGGCACACTTGATATCCTTGCCGATCATCGTATATGCTTTTTGCCGAACGGCGAGAGAATGTACGCGCGCGTCAATGTCGTATTCATATTTCGTGTGATAGGTCAAAACGGTCGGGATGCGCTTGATGCGGTTAATCCGGCGGAAGAAATAGCTGGTGGCTATCGGGCAGTGAGAATGCAGAATATCGCAGTTCATACGGATAACATCCTCGGCGAACTGCCGCTTGAACGGCCAGCCGACAGCGTAGCCCTCGCCAAAGGTGAACAGGCTCTGATAGCGGTAAATTTCATATGGGAACAGGTAATCCCGCTTGTTCGGATTTTCCGGCGTGATGATGACCGCCTCGCCAAGCTCTCTGTTAATGATATCGGCATAATACTTGGTAACGGTGCAAACTCCGTCCACCGTCGGATAAAACGCCTCGCTGCCGATACCGACCTTCAGCGGATGACTCATAAGCTACCTCGCAAATCTTTCTTGATGCGATTATACCACATCTGTCCACAAATGTAAAATAAAATAAGTCTAAAATATTCCTTGATAATGAGTGGATAATATTATATAATTACAATGTATTAGTCTATAAAGAGGTGAGACGATGTCAGAGCAATATTTTGTTACACTGGATAAGATTATAGAAAAGCACGGGCTCGAGGAGGTCTATCTTCCGAAGCCCGCCGGCGAGATTAAAATTCTCACCAACGAGGTGAACCGTCCCGGCATTGTGCTGACGGGCTATACCGCGTATTTTGACCCACTCAGAATTCAGATCCTCGGCTGGACGGAGCTCGGCTTTTTGCAGAATATGACAAGCCCTAAGCGCAGCGAAGCGCTCGGCTACTGGCTCGGGCTGCACCCGGCGGCTGCCGTGGTAACCAGAGGGCTGGAAATTCCGGATTATTTCATTAAGGCGTGCGAGGCGTATGAGGTGCCGCTGCTGCGTACGGAGGAGGAAACCTCGCCGTTCCAGGCGTCCCTTATCGGCTATCTCAACCGCGAGCTTGCCCCGCGTATTACGCGCCACGGCGTGCTCGTAGAGGTTTACGGCGAGGGTGTACTGATTATCGGCGAAAGCGGTGCCGGTAAGAGCGAAACCGCCATCGAGCTGATTAAGCGCGGTCATCGTCTGATTGCAGACGACGCTGTGGAAATTCGCCGCGTGTCAGACAGTGTGCTGGAGGGCTCCTCACCGAGCAATATCCGCCATTTTATTGAACTGCGCGGCATCGGCGTTATCAATGCGCGCCGCATCTTCGGTATGGGCGCCGTCAAGCTGACGGAAAAGATTGATATGGTGCTGCAGCTGGAGGATTGGGACGCTACGAAGGCGTATGACCGCCTCGGGCTTGATAACGTCTACACCACCATTCTCGGCGTCAAGGTGCCTGCCGTTACCATCCCGATTACGCCCGGCAGAAACCTCGCGGTGATTGTGGAGACGGCGGCGATGAATAACCGCCAGAAGAAGATGGGCTATAACGGCGCCAGGGAGCTGATGCACAGCCTCGGCGTTGATAATATGGAACCGAACGATAAGGAAATGGAAATCTGGGAAAATTCCTGATTTTTTGAATGAATATGCCAAAGGAGAACATAGTATGTATACAATCGGAATAGATTTGGGCGGCACAAACATCGTTGCCTCCGTGGTGGATGAGGACTACAACATTCTTTCCAAAGCGAAAACACCGACGAACACCCCGCGCAGCGCGGAGGAAATTTTTGACGATATCGCGCGTATCAGCCGCGAAGCGATGGCAGAGCGGAACCTGACGATAGCGGATATCAGCTCCGTCGGTCTCGGCACGCCGGGTACGGTCAATGACGAGGGCGTGATTGAATTTGCGAACAACCTCGGCTTTGTCAATGTGCCGGCAAGAGAGATGCTTCGTGAGCGCATCGGCGATGTGACGGTTTATATTGAAAACGATGCGAACTGTGCGGCGCTCGGCGAAGCGTATGCCGGCTGCGGCAACGGCTGTCAGAACTTTATTGCCGTTACGCTCGGCACGGGCGTCGGCTCCGGCATTATCGTGAACGGCAAGCTCGTCACCGGCGTCAACTGTGCCGGCGGCGAATGCGGTCATATCGTCATCAATGTGGACGGCGAGCCCTGCACCTGCGGCAGACGCGGCTGCTGGGAAACGTATGCTTCCGCCACAGCACTGATTAATCAGACGAAACGCGCAATGAATGAAAACCCCGATTCCGTGATGCACGAGCTGGCAGCGGCTGAGGGAAAGGTCAGCGGCAGAACTGCCTTTGACGCGATGCGCCGCAACGATGAGGCGGGTATCAAGGTCGTAGAGCAGTATATGAAGTATGTTGCCGTCGGTCTGACGAATCTCATCAACATTTTCCAGCCGGAAATCTGCTGCGTCGGCGGCGGTATCTGCAACGAGGGCGAAACCCTGCTCAGACCGCT
>CALGGQ010000132.1 GCA_937915775.1 uncultured Clostridia bacterium
GCATAATCAAAAGAAGAACGGCACGCCCTCGATGGTGTCCAGCATCTTTTATTTCATCCGGCTGATATTTGCCATCTCGCCGTTTTACGTCATCGGCGAGCTGCTGTGGGGCATTTCAATGTTCCTGCCGCCGCGGCTGGTCAGCGTTATCGGCATCAAGTATATCATTGATGTGTATACAAGCGGGGAACGTTTAGAGCGTATTTACTATGCCGTCGGCGTGATTGCCGCCGTCTTTATCGGCAGCCGTCTGCTCTCGTGGCTGTACCGCGAGTTTTACTGGAATATCGGGCGTGAAAGGGTGTTTGCCAAGCTCAGCGAGCAGCTGTATGAAAAGGCAAAGTCGCTCGACCTTGAAAAGTACGATAACCCCGAATTTTACACCGATTTTATTCTGACGATTGAAAGCTCAAGCGATAACGTGCAGCAGCTGATGAACCTCGTGCGGAATTACTTCTCGGATGTGGTGTCGCTGATTGCGATATCCTCTGTAATGCTGACGATTGACCCGCTGTGCCTCGTGATTATCTTTGCCGTGGTGCTGGCGTTTATTCCGCTCTCTAAAAAGGTCGGCGCGCTGCAGATGGAGCGCCGTGCGGACAATGCTAAGTTCCATCGCCGTTCGGATTATTTTCAGCGGATTTTCTACCTCCAGGATTACGCCAAGGAGGTGCGGATGAACGGCATCCGTCCGCTGCTGTATCAGCGGTATGACGAGTCCGCCGACGATGTGATTGAAAACCAGAAGCAATACTGGGGCAAGATTTCGCTCTACTACTTTATGCAGGAGGCGGGCGTGCAGGTGCTGGGCTTTATGGCGCTGCTGCCGCTGTACCTCGGCTATCTGGTGCTGGTGAAAAAGACTATTACCGCGGGCGATTTTGTCGCTGCCTTCAACGGCGCATATTCGATTGCCATGTCGATTAATTTCATCACCGTTTGGGCGGTGGCGCGTTTTTCCGAGCGTGCCAAGATGATTGAAAAGTTCCGCGAATTCCTGCATACCGAAAGCAAAATCAACGACGGCGATACCGTCGCCAAAAACGCTGCCCCGCAGGAAATCCGGCTGGAAAACGTCACCTTTACCTATCCCGGCAATGAGGAACCGACGCTGAAAAATATCAGCCTGACGGTGAAGCCGTATGAAAAAATTGCTCTTGTGGGCTATAATGGCGCGGGTAAAACGACGCTGACCAATCTGCTGATGCGCCTGTATGACGCGGACAGCGGCAGCATCAAAATCGGAAAGGAAGATATCCGCGAGATGACGGTTGCCTCACACCGTGAGCGCTTTGCCGTCGTATACCAGGATTACCAGACCTATGCCTGCACGCTCGGTGAGAATGTGGCGATGAACGTCAGTCCTGACCGTGAAAAAGCAAAAACCGCCCTGCAAAAGAGCGGCTTTAGTAAGGATTTGAAAAACGGGCTCGACACGGAGCTACTGCGGGAATTTGACAAGGACGGTCAGATGCTTTCCGGCGGCGAAAGTCAGAAAGCTGCCGTTGCGCGTGTATTCTACAAAAAGTGTCCGTATGCCATTCTCGATGAGCCGTCCGCAAACCTTGACCCGATTGCCGAGTATAATCTCAATCAGGCGATGATGAAGGCGGCGGAGGATAAGACGGTGATTTTTATCTCGCACCGCCTGTCCACCACGGTGAATGCAGACCGCATTTATGTGATGGAAAACGGCGAAATCATTGAGCAGGGAACGCATCAGGAGCTCATGGCGATGAACGGCACCTATGCCTACATGTTTAACCTGCAGGCAGAGAAGTACCAAAACTAAAGAATATCGAGTAATATGCTCTCCTGCTGGGCAGGGTTGTCCAGCAGGTTGCCCTTGTAACCGTAGCGGGAGCCGTGGCACGGGCAGTCCCAGCTTTTATCGCTCGCATTCCATTGCAGGCGGCATTTGAGGTGCGGACACTCCAGGGAAACAAGATACAGCTTGCCGTCGGCGTCGCGATAAGCGCCGGCGGTTTTTCCGTTCCATACGATTTCCTTTGCTTCACCGCATCGGACGTCCTTATCTGTCGCTGTCGCAGGCACCAGATAATCGGCAAAGCCTTTTACGGTTTCACCCGCGTTTTTCAGCATTTCCGTAGCGCACGCGCGCAGCTTAAAGCGGCGCGGTGAAAAGACCTCGGCGGCGTCATTCTCTATGCCGCTGATTCTGTCGGTCAGCAGCATTGCGCTGACCATCGCGCTTGTCATACCCCATTTGTTAAAGCCTGTGGCAACGAAAATATGCGGGTTATCCTCGGTGAAAGTGCCGATATACGGAATGCCGTCGGGCGTGATACAGTCCTGCGCCGCCCATTGCTGCGATACCTTGGAGGAGGGAAAGAGCGCTTTTGCCGTTTCCTCCAGCTTCTGATAAGCGCTTTCTTTCGGCGCTGTGCCGGTTCGATGAGCGTTTCCGCCGAGCAGCAAAAATCCGCCGTGCTGACGAAAGGACAGCGTGTCCTCTCCCGTGCCGATATGCATGGCGTTCAGTCCAATACCGTCCGCGGTCAGCGCGGTGACATAGCTGCGCTCCTGACTCATCTTTAAAAAGAATTCACCGGGGAAATTGACAAACGGAAAATGGGTGGCAACGACGATGTTTGCCGCCTTGATGGTTGCCTTGGGCGTATGAACGGTGCCGTCAACAATTTTGAGCGCAGGCGTGTTTTCATAAATTGTCAGCGTCTCGGCAACACGGCTGAGGAATTTCAGCGGGTGAAACTGCGCCTGATTTGGAAAGACGAGCGAATTCAGCACCGTTAGCGGCAGCTCGCTCTCCTCGCTCAGCCGGCAGTCTATTCCCGCTGCTCTTGCCGCGCGGTATTCCTCGCAGATTTCCTCCACATCGTTTTGGGAATACAGCACCGCGTCCGTCAGCTTGAAATCGCAGTCGATATCCAGCTCGTCAATGATACGCTGGTATGCTTCAATCGCCTTTTCGTTGATTTGGGCGTACTGACGCGCGTAATCCTCACCGTAATTTTTGGCAATGCGGCTATAGATTAAGCCGTGCTGGCTGGTAATTTTCGCCGTTGTGTTCTGCGTCTGACCGCTGCAGATGGCAGCGGCTTCAATGACAATACAGTCGATGCCCTTCTCCTGCAGCAGATAGGCAGTCAGCAGCCCTGCAATGCCGCCGCCGATGACGACGGTGTTCACGCTGATATCTTTTTCAAGCTGCTCAAAATGCGGCAGCGGTATGTTGTTCCAAATACTCATAAAAAAACCTCCAAAGCTATTGTTTGGAGGTTCTTTCAATATATGAGGTTTTTTTAATCAAAATAATGTATATACAGCGCTCTTTCATTGATAAGCTGATTCATCTCGTTCGGTACGCTGTGATAGCCGACGGCATAGCGCTTTTCCTCCGGCTTCCACAGGAAGTAGGATTTCACCGCTTCCATAATCTGCTCGGCGATGTCATCCGGCGCCACAATTCTGGTCGGCTCATCGTCAGGGTCGTGCTCGGCAATCACTGCCACATACGGCTCTTCCATTAGACGAAGGTGCTTGATAAGACCCTCTGCCTTTAATTCCTGTGCTGCCAGACCGAGCGTTCTGTGGTCGCGGTGCTGAATTTCGGGCGGGTTCGGGTACATCGTGCCGACGATGCAGTCCTCACCGTAGCGTTCGATGTAGTCCTTCATAATCGCCTTGGCGGCTTCAAGCGTAATCGTGCCGTCAACGATGCGGTTATTGCCGAGGTGACGGTTCTCGGGCTTTACGCCGAGCGCGTCGCAGCACCCGTTAAATTCCGCGTCTCTCGTGGCGGTAAATTCTTCCTTTGTGAGCGGGAAGTTATGGTATTCCTTGCACTTTTCACAGTACTGCCCGTCAGACAGGCGTAATCTCACGTTGGAGCTTGCGCCGTCCGTAACCATAATAATATGTACGTCATAGCCTTCCTTGACTGCCATTGCAATGTCAATGCCGTAGGTCAGCAGCTCGTCGTCCTGGTGGGGGCTAAAATATAATACGGTTTTTGTTTCTGCCATCAG
>CALGGQ010000133.1 GCA_937915775.1 uncultured Clostridia bacterium
CGTCTGCTCACGATGTTCGCAGCCACCTTCCCCTCAAAGGGGAAGGCTGTAAGGTACAACTAATTATTTAGCGCGTTTATGCCCTTTTTCGACAGTCTCAAGGGCTGCCTCCTATGAGGCAGCCCTTACTATTGGTAGGTTATGCTTCCAGATTGTTTTCCGTTTCCTTGGAGAACAGGTGGCAGACATTGCCGCCGAAGCCGAAGCGAATGGCATCGCCCATATGGAACTCTTTATCGCGTTCCAGCGTCAAGGTCGGCATAATGATGATAACATCGGTATCCTGCGCGGTCACGTGCAGATGGATTTCGCTGCCCATCATTTCGCTGACGTCAAGCGTACCGGCAACGCCGCCCTCCTCGCAGAGGTTGATATGCTCGGGACGAACGCCCAGCGTAATTTCCTGCGGGGAAACATCGTTGCGCTTCAGATTCGCCTGCTTATCCTCCGGCAGCAGCACGGTATAATCGCCGATGGTGACGATGTAATCGCCGTCGGCATTCTTATCCAGCGCTGCATCAAACAAATTCATTCTCGGCATGCCGATAAAGCCGGCAACAAAGAGATTGGCAGGGCTGTTGAACACCTCGTGCGGTGTGCCGATTTGCTGGATCACGCCATCCTTCATAATGACGATACGGTCGCCGAGCGTCATGGCCTCGGTCTGATCGTGCGTTACATAGATGAAGGTGGTATCAATTCGCTGACGGAGCTTAATAATTTCCGCTCTCATCTGGTTTCTGAGCTTAGCGTCCAGGTTGGAAAGCGGCTCATCCATCAGAAATACCTTCGGGTTTCTGACAATGGCACGGCCGATTGCCACACGCTGGCGCTGACCGCCGGAAAGCGCCTTCGGCTTTCTCTGCAGGTACTCGGTGATGCCGAGAATCTCCGCTGCTTCGCGCACCTTACGGTCAATTTCGTCCTTCGGCACCTTGTTGATTTTCAGCGAGAACGCCATATTTTCGTATACGGTCATATGAGGGTACAGCGCATAGTTCTGGAATACCATGGCGATATCTCTGTCCTTCGGGGCGATATCATTGACGAGCTTGCCATCGATATACAGCTCGCCGCCTGAAATATCCTCCAGACCGGCTATCATTCTCAGCGTGGTGGATTTACCGCAGCCGGACGGACCGACCAAAACGATAAACTCTCTGTCCGCAATTTCAATATTGAAATCCTGAACGGCGACAACACCCTCATCGGTTACCAGAAGATTGTTTTTCTTCTGCGGGGCAGCGTCGTTCTTCTTTTTCTTATTCTTTTTCTTAACCTCTGAATGAGGATAAACCTTCTTTATATTTTTCAGTACTACATTCGCCATCAGTCAGCGCTCCTTCCGTACATCATTGTTAGCTTGGCAATTTTTTGAGAGAGACGTTTGTTAAGCTTCCCTTTCGTGAGCCGCCACTGCCAGTTGCCCGACGCAGTGCCGGGAATATTGATTCTCGCTTCATCGCCGAGGGCTAAATAATCCTCCAGCTGCGCGACGAACAGCACGGCAACCGAGCTCATTCCGCCGCGAATCATGCCCCAGTTGAAGCCCTCTTCTTTTGTCAGTGCGAGGTATTCCCCGGCAAGGGCGATATCTGCTTTATCGGCATTTTTCATCCAGCCCATCACGGTGGAATTATCGTGCGCACCGGTCAGGCATACACAGTTTTCACCGTATGTATGCGGCGCGTGGTCACTCGGCTCCCTGGCGTCAAACGCAAACTGCAGCACCTTCATGCCGGGCAGACCGGAATGCTGCAGCAGCGCCTCCACCTGAGGCGTGTGGTAGCCTAAATCCTCCGCGATGAAGGTAATCTTCGGAAATTTTTTCAGCATCACGCCGACGAAATCCATATCGGGACCCTTTACCCATCTGCCGATGCGGGCGGTGGTGTTGCCGTACGGCACAGCCCAATAGCTTTCAAAGCCTCTGAAATGGTCAATTCTGACCACATCGTACAGGCGGCTGAGCCCCTTGATGCGGGCAAGCCACCAGCGATAGCCGTCCGCCTTCATATAATCCCAGTCATACAGCGGGTTGCCCCACAGCTGACCGTCAGCGGTAAAGTAATCGGGCGGAACACCCGCCACCTCCAGCGGAAAATTTTTTTCATCGAGCTGAA
>CALGGQ010000134.1 GCA_937915775.1 uncultured Clostridia bacterium
TCCTTGCGTGAGCAGGAATTTATGACGGCAACCGAGGCGTGCGGCATTTCCGTTCCGAGAAGAATTTTCAAGCACTTAATTCCGAATGTTATCCCGCAGCTGATTGTTACGATGACGATGGGTCTCGGCAGCACGATTATTACAGAGGCTACGCTGTCGTTCCTCGGTCTCGGCGTACGTTTCCCGTTTGCTTCCTGGGGTAATATTATCAACGACGTTAACGATACCTTCGTACTCACGAATTACTGGTTTATCTGGATTCCGGCAGGCGTCCTGCTTCTCGCTACCGTTCTTGCCTTCAATATCGTCGGCGACGGTTTAAGAGACGCCTTTGACCCGAAGATGAAGCGCTAAGGAGGCAGAAAAATGGCAAAGAAAAGAGAAGACGGCTATCTTTCCGCCAAGGATTCGCGCAGAATTTCCAAGGAAAACAGAAAGATAACCAAGCAATACGAAAAGAGATATAAGCGCAAAAATGTTCCGGAAAAGGAATACCTGACGGAGATGCACAATCCCGCCAATGCGCTTGAAATTGATGATTTACACACCTATTTCTTCACCGATATCGGCACCTCCAAGGCAGTTGACGGCGTTACCTTTGACGTTCCGCAGGGTAAGACCGTCGGCGTCGTCGGTGAATCCGGCTGCGGCAAGTCCGTTACCAGCCTTTCGATCATGCAGCTGCTGCAGCGTCCTGTCGGTCAGATTGTCAGCGGCAGCATCCGTCTGAACCTCGGTAATAAGGCATACGATATTTCCAAGACGCCGATTGAAGCGATGCAGAAGCTCCGCGGCAACTTTATGTCGATGATTTTCCAGGAGCCGATGACCAGCCTGAATCCGGTATTCCGTATCGGCGCACAGGTGGATGAGGTTATCGAGCTGCATGACGGCAAGGATAAAACCAAGGAAGAGATTAAGGCAAGAACCATTGAACTGCTCGAGATGGTTGGTATCGCCAACTCCGAGGGCGTTTATAAAATGTATCCTCACGAGCTGTCCGGCGGTATGCGTCAGCGTGTTATGATTGCCATGGCGCTTGCCTGCAATCCGAAGATTATCATCGCCGACGAGCCGACAACGGCGCTTGACGTTACCATTCAGGCGCAGATTCTTGACTTGCTGCGTAATCTGAAGGATAAGATTAATTCTTCCATTATGATTATCACGCATGACCTCGGTGTTATCGCTGAAATGGCGGATTACGTCGTCGTAATGTACGCCGGCAGAATCGTGGAAAAGGGTACGGCGGAGGAGATTTTTGCCCATCCGTCTCATCCGTATACCATCGGTCTGATGGCATCTAAGCCGGTAGTCGGCAAGAGCGTGGATAAGCTGTATTCCATCCCCGGCAAGGTGCCGAATCCGATTAATATGCCGGATTACTGCTACTTTAAGGACAGATGCGAAATGCAGCTTGACTGTTGCAGCGGCGAATATCCGTGCGAAATCAGCCTGTCACCGACGCATAAGGTCAGTTGCTATCGCTACTATGAAGAAAATCTGAGGAAGGAGGCGGACGGCAATGAGTAAAAACGAAAAGTTAAAGATAGACAATACGTTCACTCCCGTTGAGGTCGACCCGCAGTACATTCTTCAGGTTAACGCGCTGAAAAAGTATTTCCCGATTAAGGACGGTATGATTGCCAAAACCGTTGGCTATGTCAAGGCGGTTGACGGCGTTACCTTTAACCTTAAGCGCGGTACGACGATGGGCTTAGTCGGTGAATCCGGCTGCGGTAAAACGACGACCGGCCGTGCCATTCTCCGCCTTTCCGGCGAAAAGACAGGCGGTCAGGTGCTCTTTAACGGCAAGGAGGTTTATGACCTCTCCAATAAAGAGATGCACGATATGAGAACGAAGATGCAGATTATCTTCCAGGACCCGTTCTCCTCGCTGTCTCCGCGTATGCCCGTCGGCGAAATCATCGGCGAGGCTGTCAGAGAGCACAACCTTGTACCGAAAGAGGAATATAACGATTATATCGACAGAATTATGGATAACTGCGGTCTGCAGCCGTTCCATAAGGACCGTTATCCGCACGAGTTTTCCGGCGGTCAGCGCCAGCGTATCTGCATTGCCAGAGCGCTTGCTCTCAATCCGGAATTCGTGGTCTGCGATGAGCCGGTATCTGCGCTGGACGTTTCCATTCAGGCGCAGATTATCAACCTGCTGCGTGATTTGCAGGAGAAGTATAAGCTGACCTATCTGTTCATTTCTCACGACCTTTCCGTTGTTGAGCATATTTCCGATACCGTCGGCGTTATGTACCTCGGCAACCTGGTAGAATACGGCGAAACTGCGGATATCTTCAAGAATCCGCTGCATCCGTACACCAAGGCGCTGTTCTCCGCGATTCCCGTTCCGGACCCTACGGTCAAGATGAACCGTATTGTGCTGGAGGGCTCCATTCCGTCACCTGCTAACCCGCCGTCAGGCTGTAAGTTCCATACCCGTTGTGCAAACTGTATGGAAATCTGCAAGTCCGTCGCACCGGAGCAGAAGGAAATTGAACCCGGTCACTATGTGGTATGTCATCTGTATGATGACGTAAAGGCAGGAGAGTAAGATGGCACGCAAAAAATATGATGACGATGACGGCAGAACCATTGTCGATATGAGCGAGCTTTCGCGCCCGCCGCTGCTGGTGCCGCGTTTTGACGAAATCGCCAAACGCCGCAAGGAACGAAACGGCGACGAGCCGCGGCGTTCGTCGCCGGACATATCCACTTCGCTTTGCGGCGATT
>CALGGQ010000135.1 GCA_937915775.1 uncultured Clostridia bacterium
CCTTTCAGGGAGGACATTGCCGCCGCCATGGTGCTGTAGGTATCCGAACCGGAAGAGGTAACGACGCGGGTGGTAAAGGTGGAGTTATTACCGCCGCCGTGGTCTGCGTGCAGCATCAGGCAGATATCCAGCAGCCTTGCCTCCTCAAAGGTGTACTTTTTGTCGGGGCGTATCTGCCGCAGGATGTACTCAGCGGTGGAAATATGCTTTTTAATCGGATGCAGGTACATCGACTTGTTATAATAAGCACGCCGTTTTACCTGGTACGCCGTGTTCATAATCGTCGGGAACTGCGCTATCAGCTGCAGTGACTGACGAAGCACGTTCGGCACGGAGATATCATCCGGATTTTCATCAAAGGAATACAGCGACATCACGCAGCGCGCAAGCTTGTTCATAATATCCTTTGACGGACGTTTGATGATAACGTCCTCAATAAATTCATCCGGCAGGGTGCGGCACGCGCCGATGACCTCGCGGAAGGCGTCAAGCTGCTGCATCGTCGGCAGGGAACCGAACACCAGCAGCCATGCGATTTCCTCATAGCCGAAGCGCTCCTCGCGGATACAGCTGTCAATCAGCTCGTTGATATCATACCCGCGGTACAGCAGCTTACCTTCTTTCGGTACGCGCTCACCGTCAAGAATATAATAACCCTCAACGGAGCAGATGCGCGTAAGCCCCGCCATCACGCCGGTATTATCGCTGTTACGCAGACCGCGCTTGACGTCATAACGCTCGTAATTGGCAGGATTGATATAATTATTCTTACCCAGCTCTCCGCAGAGATTTGAGAGTGCTTCCATCGAAATCGGTGAAATATAACTGGATGGCATCGTCATTCTCCTTTTATGTCAATTGATTTAATATTCTATTATCCCATATTAAGAATATATATTATACAGGATAGTGAAAATAAAGTCAAGAAACGGAGTGTAACCCGATGAAAAAAGCCCTGATTATTTTTTTGGTCATTCTGCTGGCGAGCTTTATTATCCCCTTCGGAGCCGTCATTGAAACGCATCAGAAAAGCTCCTCCGAAAAGGAGGAGCTCGTAACCATCTTCAGTTCGCAATTACTACCGTATAATCCTTGCCTGCTCTAATTTTCGGCAGGCTGTTTTGCTGATAATCGTTCAGATAATCGTTGACATTGAAAACAGCGTCATTTCGTTTCAGCTGTTCGCACAGGCTCTCTGCCGGCACCCTCGCGCCCTTCTGGCTGTTTTGGATAATTTCCTTTGCCGTGGAGGTGCTCTGCGCCATCAGCACATCGGGGCGGCTGTGGCGGCGGCTTTCCATATAGTCAATCAGTTCTTCTCGGTGCTGTTTTTCAAACCCGCTGCCCAGCACGATAATTTTATTCTGGTCAAAAAACAGCTTGTCCGGCAGTGTATCGCCGGCATTTTCAATCGCTTTCAGTATTGTGCCGCCGCTGCCCTCGGTGCAGGCAGTGATATTACCCGTCAGCCCTTCGCTGGTACCCGAGCCCTTGTTGACATCCAGGTATTGCAGCGTCACGGTTACCTTGCCGTCCTTTTCGTCCAGTCCGATTGCCTGAACAATGGTCAAATTGGTCAGCCGCTGGCTGTTCGCGCAGGCGGAAAAGCATAGTACAATTAAGAGTAAACATACGGTAATGAGACTAATTTTTTTCACGTTTTCGCTCCTTTTCCATCGTCGCCGCGGCACTGATGAGCACCGCTGACTGCAAGAATAGTCCGAGCAGCTCGTTGCCCGTCATAAAGATATCCAGCCTCGTGAACGAGCCGATGCCTGCCAGTTGAAACAGGTGAAACACAGGGTAATCGTAATGCCTGACGGCGGTTCCCATCACGGCGAGGCAAAGGCTATAAATCAGCAGCGCCGCCACGCCGGCGCTCGTAACCGACCAAAAGAGCGGCTTATCTGTTCGGTCATTGCACCGCCGTTGCAAAAGCAGATACAGCAGCGGTAAATCCAGCAGCGAAATCCACTCGTACCATACTATCTTTATTTCTGTATCTGTTGCCTTCAGATGATACAGATGAACGCCCTTAAGGTTACTGATAACGACCAACAAAAGCCCTATCACCAGCAGCACCATACAGAATGCCGAAAAGCGGGCCAGCGGCTGAATGCCGAGCCTTGCTGCATAAAAAACGGCGATCGCAAGCAACAAAACGACCGCCCAGTGTGGCACGTCCGGCTGCGTTTCCTTTGACAAAAAGGCGATATATTCGATAACGCCCGCTATGATAACGGCGGCGGACAAGCCGTACAGCAGGTACCTAATTCTTCTCACATCTGCCTTTCCGACGATATATGCGAGAAAGCACAGCAGAAAACTCAGCAGCACCTTGACGGCAAGATTCAGAACGGAGCCGCTGCTGAGCAGCAGGGAAAAGAGGCGCGACACAAAGAGGATATAAAACAGCTGAGACGGCACTATTATGCCGGAATTACTGACCTTTTCCATTGACCTCGCTTCCCTCCAGACGATAGATGTTTACTCGACGGCGCAGCAGCTTTTTCCAGCCCTGGCGGAACAAGGTGTCGCCCACAGAGCGTTTTGTCAGTGGCGACAGCGGTGCGGAATACGGCACACCGAACGGACTGACGGCGCAGATGTTGACGAAGAGCATCGCCATCCCGAGCGAAACGCCGTAAATGCCGAAAAAGCCGCCGAGAAGAATAAAGACAATCCGCAGCACTGCCACGCTCTCATACAGCGGATAAACGACATAAGAGGCAATCGCCGTCAGCGCCACCACGACGAGCATCGGCTCGCCGATAATCCCCGCGGACACCATCGCTTCGCCAATCACGATGGCACCGATAATTGACACGGCGTGCCCGATGGTTTTCGGCAGGCGCAGTCCTGCTTCGCGCATAATTTCGTAGAGAATATGGATGATAATAGCCTCCAGCATCAGCGGAAACGGCGTTGCCTCCTCGCTCGTAACGATAATATACAGCAGCTTGGTCGGTATCATTTCCTCATGAAAGGAGCCGATTGCCACATATAAAGCCGGAAGAAAAACAGACAGCACAAAACTGAGATACTTCAAAAATCGGGTAAAGGTGGCATAAAACGGAGGATTATCATAATCGTCAAGGGAAGAAAAATTATCGGTAAACAGATACGGCACATAAAGCACAAACGGCGTCCCCTCTACCATCACGCCTACCCTGCCCTCCAGCAGCTTGGACGCCAGCACATCCGGCCGTTCCGTATTGCCCACGCCGGAGAAAAAGGACGCGATATCGGTATCCAGCAGCTCGCCGAGGCAGCCGTAAACCGGCACGGTATCGAGCGGCGCCCTCTTTAGCGTATTTTCAATTTTTTGCAGCGTTTCCTCGTCGGCT
>CALGGQ010000136.1 GCA_937915775.1 uncultured Clostridia bacterium
CAAGGGACTTAGTCTTTTGCTGATCGTCGGTGCGTATGCCGGCAGCTGGTATGGCTATTATGCCCAGCATCTGCTGTATCCTTATTATCGCCGCGGCAACTGGGTATTCATTGCTTTGTTTACGGTTTTATATCTATTCCTCGCCCGCGTGTATGAAGCCTATTTGATTACGACTAACCGTATTACGGAAACGATTTATTCTCAGGTGTTGTCTTTTCTGATAGCCGACGGCTTTATGTTCGTTATCACCTGGCTGGTCAATAAGCTGTTCCCGAATGTGATACCGATTTTGCTGACAGTGCTTGCGCAGATAGTGATAACGGTTATCTGGTCGGTGGCTTCGCATATCTGGTATTTTAAGCATCACAGCGCCAAGAGTACCGTTGTTGTGTTCGATGAGCGCAAGGAGCTTGAACAGCTGATTTATGAATATGGGTATGACAAAAAGTTTGACGTCAAAAAGATTATTTCTATAGAAGATTGCATACAGAATATGGACGTGCTTTCCGATGTGGAAACGGTGTTTCTTTCCGATATTCATTCCCACGACCGTAACAGTATTCTGAAATACTGCATTCAAAACGGTATTACGGTATATGTGATTCCGCGTATCGGCGATGTGATTATGAGCGGTGCTAAAAGTATGCATCTGTTTCATATGCCGCTGCTACGGGTTGCGCGCTATCATCCGGCACCTGAGTATACGCTGCTGAAACGCGTATTCGATATTCTCTTCAGCCTTGTTGGATTGATTGTGTTTTTACCGGCGATGCTCGTGATTGCACTGGCTATCAAGCTATCGGACGGCGGTCCCGTCTTTTATCGTCAGGAACGGCTGACAAAGGATGGCAAGCGCTTTAATGTAATTAAGTTCCGCAGCATGCGTGTTGACGCGGAGTGCGACGGTGTGGCAAGGCTCTCTACCGGCGAAAACGATGACCGAATCACAAAGGTCGGCAAAATTATCCGTAAAATCCGTTTTGATGAGCTGCCGCAGTTTATCAATATTCTGAAGGGCGAGATGTCCTTTGTCGGTCCCCGACCGGAGCGACCGGAAATTGCCGCGCAGTATGAGCAGGTCATCCCCGAATTCTCACTTCGACTGCAAGCGAAGGCAGGCTTGACAGGCTATGCGCAGGTCTACGGAAAATATAACACGACGCCGTATAACAAACTGGAGATGGATTTGCAGTACATTGCAAAGCCGAGTATCTTAGAGGATTTGCGTATACTTTTTGCCACCTTCAAAATACTGCTGATTCCCGAAAGCACACAGGGAATCGATACGCAGGGTCTGACGGCGATGGAAACAGCAGACGATAGAACAGTAGAGAAGGAAACCGTTTTACGGTAAACATATGAAAAAAGACATTTTGTTTTTATGCCAGTTCTTCTATCCGGAACACAATTCCTCTGCTACACTGCCGTTTGATACGGCAAAGCATCTGGCAGAAAACGGCTATTCGGTGGACGCACTGTGCGGCTATCCGAAAGAGTATGCCGATGAAACAGGTGTTCCCGCAAAGGAGCGCAGGGACGGTGTAAGCATCAAGCGGCTGCATTACATACAGTTGTCCCGCGTCGGCAGGCTCGGCAGGCTGATTAACTATTTTTCCTTCACCCTTGCCGTTTTATTTCACTTATTCCGACTTGGCAGATACCGCGCGGTAGTGGTTTACTCCAATCCGCCGATTTTGCCGCTGGCACCGATTCTTGCTAATCGGTTATTCAAAACCAAAATAATTTTTGTCGCATATGACATATATCCCGAGGTGGCGTATGCCTCCGCATCGCTGGACCGGGGCGGGCTGATTGACCGTGTAATGAAGCGGCTCAATCGTTCATTATACAAAAGAGCATCGGCTGTGGTTGCCTTAACGGAAGAAATGAAGCGCTTCATTCTGGATAACAGGGAAGAAGCAGAGGAAAGCCGTGTGGCAGTCATTCCGAACTGGGCGCACGAAAACGGACGTCTGGCTACGGTTGATGACTATGCTGCCTTAGGGTATACACCCGAACAGTTGATTGTATCCTATTTCGGCAATATGGGCATCTGCCAGGATGTGGAAACGATGCTCGCTGCCTGCAGAGCGCTGCAGGACAGGGAAGATATTCAGTTCCTGATTGTCGGTCACGGAAACAAAAAAGATTATGTGGCAGAGCAGACAAAGAAGCTGCCCAATGTGAAAGTGCTGGATTTTTTGACAGGCGATGCATTTGAAAAGGCGCTTGCCGTTTCCGATTGTGGCATCGTCAGCCTGGAAAAAGGTCTGAAGGGCACCTGCGCTCCGAGTAAGTATTACAGTTATCTGCAAAGCGGCTGCGCGGTACTGACGGTTACGGAACCGGACAGCTATCTGGCACAGGAGGTTGCCGAAGCCGCTATCGGCGCCGCCGTCTGTATCGGCGACGCGGATTCGCTGACGGAGGCAATCTGCCGATTGGCAGACAACCGCAATGCCTGCACGGCGATGTGCCTGAAAGCGAAGGCGTTGTATGACAGTACTTATGACAAACGGCATGCTATGGAAAAATACTCAGAATTAATCGGCAGAATTCTGAAACAGTAAGGAAATAAGAATGAGGGCTTTATTGATTAACGGCGTGTGCGGCGTAAAGAGCACCGGCAGAATCTGCACGGATATTGCTGCTTCACTCGAAGCACAGGGCTACGAAGTCAAAATTGCATACGGCAGAGAAACCGTACCTCAGGCATATCAAAAGTATGCCGTAAAAATCGGCAACGAGCTTGATTTTTGTATCCATGCTGCCTGCTCTATGCTGCTGGATATGCACGGGCTTGCCTCCGTAAGAGCCACAAAGCAATTTATCAGATGGGCGGAGAAATACAATCCTGATTTGCTCTGGCTGCACAATCTTCACGGCTACTATATCAATTACCGCCTTCTATTTAACTGGATTAAAACCCGCCCGCAGATGCAGGTGAAATGGACGCTGCACGACTGCTGGGCGTTTACGGGACGGTGCTCTCATTATATGATGGCAGGGTGCGATAAATGGAAAAGCACCTGCGATCACTGTCCGCAAAAGCATAAATACCCCGCCACTTATCTTCTCGATGGCAGCAAACGCAATTTGAAACAAAAGCATCATGCGTTTGGCGGGGTAAAGAATATGACGATTATTACACCAAGCCGGTGGCTGGCAGAGCAGGTGAAGCAGAGCTTTCTTGCGGAATATCCTGTTACGGTGCAGCACAATACGGTGGATACAAATGTGTTTCGCCCGACGGAAAGCGATTTCAGAAAAGCACATTCCCTGGACGGTAAAAAAATCATTCTCGGCGTTGCGGCTCCCTGGAGTAAGGAAAAGGGACTGGATGATTATGTGCGACTGTCAGCCCTTTTGGATGATGTCTATCAGTTGGTGTTGGTCGGATTGAATCAAAAACAGTTAGCTGCTTTGCCGCCGTCAATTCTCGGTTTAGAAAGAACGGACAGCGTCGCGGAACTGGCGGCTATCTATTCCGCTGCAGACGTCTATCTCAATCTCACCTATGAAGATAATTATCCCACCACGAATTTAGAGGCGCAGGCTTGCGGCACGCCGGTTATCACTTACCGTACCGGCGGAAGTCCGGAAAGTGTGCCGACCGAAAATGTGGTGCCCTGCGGTGATGTGGTTGCCGCCTATAACGCCGTTGTCCGTCTTTGTGAAACTCTTTCCGAGCAAAAAACGGCTGACAAAAGTGGAACGCTATGAAGGTTTTATTTACAACGAATTTCCCGTCAATGTACCGTGTGGATTTTTTTAACGAACTCGGTAAGCATTGTGATTTGACGGTTGCCTATGAAAGACGCCATGCAGCGCACAGAAATAAAAAATGGCTGGGTACCGATGCAGAGAACTTTTGCGCGGTAAATCTCGATATGCGGCGCTTCCGGCGCAGTCAGAGTATCGGTTTTGGCATTGTAAACATCATCAGACAGCAGCCATTTGATTTTATCGTTTTTTCGGGCTATTCCTCTCCCTCAGTCATTTTTGCTGTACTGTATTGTCAGTTAAAGAAGATTCCGTATTATTTTGAATATGACGGAGGGTTTGACGAGCATGATAACCCTGTTATAGCCCATCTGAAAAAACGGCTGCTTCTTCCGGCGGCGGGACATTTCATTACCTGTAAGGAATTGGAGCAATATCTGAAAGGTATCGGTGTTTCTGATGAAAGACTGATAAGATATCCGTTTTCTTCCGTGCGTGAAGCGCAGATGGCTTTGCAACCGCCCACCGATGCAGAGAGAGAACATCTCAGGGCGCAACTCGGCATTGCAGAGGAAAAGGTTGTTCTGACGGTCGGACAATTCATTCACCGCAAAGGCTTGGATGTGTTGTTAAAGGCTGCAGCATCGCTGGATAGTTCTACGGGGATTTATTTCATTGGCGGTAAGCCGACAGAGGATTATCTTGTGCTGATTGACGAAGGCCAGTTACAGCATATTCATTTTATTGAATTTATTTCTCATGATGAATTAAACGATTGGTACAGAGCATGCGATGTGTTTGTTTTGCCGACACGTTATGATATATGGGGTCTGGTTATCAATGAGGCGATGGCAAACGGTATTCCGATTATTTCTACCTCACGTTGCGTAGCGGCAACAGAGCTGATTAGCGATGGGGTTAACGGCTATATTGTGAAGCCGGATGAGCCTGAGCTGCTTGCCGAAAGAATACAGAGCGTGCTTAGCAACGAAGCGGCTGCAACGGAGATGGGCCGGCAGGGGCTGGAACGTATCAGACCTTTCAGCATTGAAGGAATGGCAAAGGCACATTATGCGTTTTTTGAGGAGCACTTTACACGGTGAACCAACAGACAGCTCATACATAGTGTCAGAGGATGACTGAAATTGAAAATCATTTTTTTAAGTTTAATGTTTTCCGAAAAGCAGCTTGACAATGCTTTTCAGTATTCCAAATGCGGTGTGCAGATGGCGCCTCACACTTTTCAACAGAATTTGTGCAGGGGGCTGGAGGCTATCGACGGCGTTTCGCTCTATAAAGTAGCGTGTCCGCCAATCGGCAGTTTCCCATTGAACTATCAAAAGCTGCTGATTGCATCAGAGCATTCGGAGGATATCACATCAGTCGGCTTTCTTAATGTTCCGAAGCTGAAGTATTGGATGCAGGAGCAGTCAATCGTTTCTGCGGTTAAACCAATGCTAAGCGACGGTGAACCGACGGTACTGCTTGTCTATACGCTGCATATACCGTTTATGCGGGCGGCTTACCGGTTGAAGCAGGCTTTTCCGCAAATGAAGGTTTGTTTAATCCAGACGGATTCCGTTCCCGGCATTGACGATATGGAAAAGCATATGACCAAGGAGGCAGCTGCCAGAGGGCATAAGCTGCTGCAGCTCTCCCGATGCTGTGACGGATTTGTGATACTGACCAAGTGTTTAAAAGAACCGCTGCAGGTTGGTGACAGGCCGTATACCGTCGTGGAGGGAATTGCGTCCGAGCTTCCGGTTTACAAAACAGATGTTCAAACACCCCACAAAATAAAAACCTTTCTGTATTCCGGTTCATTAAATACAGCATACGGTATCAAGGAACTGACAGAGGCGTTTTTACTGACAGAACACAAGCTGATGATTTGTGGCACCGGTGATTACCAACCTCAGCTGCTGAAAATCATTAATGATAATAAGCGGCATAATATTGAATATTTAGGCTTTCTTCCCCCGGAAAAGCTGGCGGCTATCCGGTGCTCGGCGGACTTTCTGATCAATCCGCGGCAACCGAGCGGAACGTATACAAAATACAGCTTTCCGTCAAAAACGATGGAGTATCTCGCATCTGCCGTTCCCACCGTTATGTATCGGTTGGAGGGAATACCGGATGAGTATTTTCCGTATCTCAACTTCTTAACGGGAACAACGCCGTCAGCGATTGCCAAGGAGCTGCGGCAGCTCTGTGATACGGATTATCAGCTCCTCGCCAATAAGGCGCAGCAGGGAAGAGCGTTTGTGATGGAAAACAAAAATGAACTTGTTCAGGCAAAAAGAGTTCATAGTTTACTGAAAGAATTATTTAAGTAGAGGATTGGCGTACGTGAAACAACTGAGTATAAAAGTGAATACGGCTTCTCCGTTGTTGTACCTGCTGATTTCGCTGTGCGCGCTCAATTTTCTCAACGGCTATTTCTATCTTACCTTTATTACCTTTTTTGCAGTTATCATTATTCGCAAAGGTCGTATCGTATGTTCCGGCAATTTCTTCTTGTTGCTGCTGTTCAGCGTCTTGATGATATTGTTTGGTTTCGATTATCTTTTCAAAATTAACGGCATTAACGGGTTGCTGAAATGCTTCTTGTATCCGATGAGCTTTTTTATCGGCGAAAATATTGCGAGCGATGAAAACGGCGAAAGTTCAGAGAAACGAGTACAGAATAATGCACTGTTGGTTGTGTTCTCACTTGCTTTGCATGGTGTTCTGAATATGCTGAATAATTTTGTGACAGGCGGTAATCAGCGAAACAGTATTGATATCTGGACTCACAGCATATCTGCCGCAACCAGGCAGGCTTGCTTGTTTGTATTATTGTGCGGCATATTTTTCTGGTGCTTTTTTCTGCAGAAAAACCGTTTGATAAAATGGATATGCGTTCTTATGACGTTAGCAATGCTGTATTATAATGCGGTCATTATTGCAAGCCGTACGTTGATTATTCTCCATGTAATCGGCATTTTGCTGCCGCTGTTATTGTGTGTGATTGAGTTATCGAAAAATAAAGATAACAGCCAGTACATTATCGGTCTGCGTGTTCTTATTGTTGCATTGTTACTGCTGTTAGCTTACTTTGTGTTGTATTATACCAATCTGTTTGGCTTTAAAACGATAATTGATACCAGCAATCTCGCTGCCCGCATTCAGCAGGGTTTCTTCCGCGATGAACGCAATGTTTCCCGCTCGATGTATTTAAATCTCATGTGGGAATATCCATTCGGAGGCAATTATCTTTTTACACTGACAAATCGCTACGGTCACGATATTGTTTTGTCAGCACTGAATACCGGCGGTATCCCGTCTGCTTCGGTTTTGCTGGCATTTCTGGTTTCCTTTGTCTATCAAATCATTAAATTATACCGTATGCGGGTTTATTCCTTTGAATTCAGGTTGCTTTTTTTGATGATATATGCGGTTGCTTTTATCCAATTCGCACTTGAGCCGATTCTGGACGGTGAGCATTGGTTTTTCGGATGTGTTTTAATGATTTCCGGTATGG
>CALGGQ010000137.1 GCA_937915775.1 uncultured Clostridia bacterium
TAGCTCAGCTGGATAGAGTGACTGGCTACGAACCAGTAGGTCGGGGGTTCGAGTCCCTTCCGGCGTACCAAAACAGGATACCCATTCGGGTATCCTGTTTTGGTTTATATACGCCGGAAGGGACGAGAAACGAAACACCGTTTCTCAACCGTAGGTTGCATTCATTCGTTTTCGCGGTTATTGCTTTAATTGTCAGTTGCAGTATAATAGTTATTGACAGGAGGGCTGATGATGGATAACAAGATAGGACAAAACATCAAAGCGTTAAGGCTGAAAAAGAATATGACGCAGGGGCAGCTGGCGTCGCTCGTCGGCGTGTCTTATCAGGCAGTCAGTAAGTGGGAAAGCGGAATAACGCTGCCCGATGTTACGATGATACCGCGCTTAGCACAGATTTTTATGGTGACAACGGATGAATTGTTTTCGTACAGTATTGATGAGCAGGCTAAGGAAATAGAAAGCCTTTTGAAGCAGTCACAGGCGCTGCGAGAAAGCAATCCGGCAAAGGGGAGAGAAATTCTCTATAAGGGCTTAGAAAAGTATCCGGATAACGATTTGTTGCTTTGTAATTTACTGTATGTCTGCCCTCACGAGGAAAATATTGTCATTGCCAAAAAGGTCATTCAGATAACAAAAAGTAACGAACTGAAATATGACGCCCTGCGGTTTTTAGCCTACGCATACAGCGCGAAGGGAGAAACCGAATTAGCTGTTGAAGCGCTGGAGCAGATTCCGGAAATCTATTTCACCAAGTTGTCCGAAATGGCTTTTGTTGTTCAGGGTAAGGCAAAGTTTGACGCCGCCGATCAGCAAAAATGGATTAGCGTTAATACGCTGGTGCAGATGATGGCAAAAATAGCCGAATACTACGTAGAAATCGGCAGGACGAAGGCGGCAATTCGGGAGTATCAGAAAGGCATTTCTTTGATTCATTTAATGTGTTCAGAGGATTCCAACGAAGAAGAATTTAAAGGCTTTGCCGTTATCGGCGAAATAGAATCCTACCTTCCGTATTTTGAAAAGCAAATCCAAAAACTATCGATATAGCAGAACGCAAACAAGTCTCCGTGTGCCGAGGCTTGTTTTTATTTGCTGATTATTGTATAATGCTTTTGAAGAAAAGAAGCGGAGGGAGCAATATGCCGTCAAGTAAAGAATACCTTACCTTTGTGCTGGAGCGGCTGACAGAACTCGACGGAATTTCATACCGTGCGATGATGGGCGAGTTTATCCTTTATTATCAGGGGAAGATTGTCGGCGGTATTTACGATAACCGCCTGCTGGTGAAGCCCACAACGTCCGCGCAGAAATATCTGCCCGATGCCCCGACGGAAGCGCCGTATGAAGGCGCCAAGCCGATGCTGCTGGTGGAAAACATTGAGGACAGCGCGTTTTTATGCTCTCTGCTTGAAGCAATGGCACAGGAGCTGCCGGCACCGAAAAAGAAAAAGTGAGGAGGCTGACGATGAAGCGGATAATATTGGCAAAATCAATTAAAATCACGCTGGCTGCTGTCGCAGTATTGCTTTTTCTGCTGATGACAGCCTGCACGAATACGGAGGAAGATATGAAACAAATTACATCCTTTGATACGATTACCATATCCATTACCGGCACCATGGCGAGCACGGAGGAATATGAGCTTGTCAGAACGGCTGACGGCGTGGATTTTTCCTATTATTCCGGCGGTTGGAACTTTAATGAGGATATGGACAGAGAGGAATGCCTTATCAACCGCGTAGCAGGCAACGAGGAAAATTATCAGCAGATGCTGGCGCTGCTGAATGAATGCGAGGTAATGGAGTGGAATGGTTTTAATGAGTCGAACCCGAATGTCCTTGACGGCGAATCCTTTTCCTTTTCTGCTACGGTCAACGACGGCACGACGATTTCCGCCGGCGGCTCCAATGCTTACCCGAAGAATTACGCTACCTTGCTGCATGCAATTGAAGCCATTGTGCTGGAAAAGCCAATGTCATAACGGGTGTTAGGCTATGGTCTATACGGTTACACTCAATCCGGCGCTGGATTATGTGCTCAAGGTTGCAAGGCTACGCGACGATGATATTAACCGCACCGAAAGCGAGGCACTGTATTACGGAGGAAAGGGAATTAATGTTTCCGTCATTTTAACGCGGCTCGGCATTCCCAATAAAGCGCTTGGCTTTGTGGGTGGCTTTACAGGTAAGCAGTTGGAAGCGATGCTGAAAGCAGACGGTATTGACTGCGATTTCTGCTATCTTGATAGCGGTATGACGCGGATTAACGTCAAAGTCAAAATGGATAAAGAGCTTGATATCAATGCGCAGGGGCCGACTGTTTCCACCGAGAATATCGAGGAACTGCTCAAAAAGCTTGACGGAATGCAAAACGGCGATTATCTGGTGCTTGCAGGCGCTATACCGCCTTCTCTCCCGTCAGATGTTTATGAAAGAATGATGCGCTATCTGACAGATAAGGAGGTTTGCTTTGTCGTTGATGCGACGGGCGATTTGCTTTTGAAGGCGCTGCCATACAAGCCGTTTCTTGTCAAGCCGAACCATCTGGAACTCGGCGACTTGTTCGGCGTGAAGCTGCAGACGGCTGCAGAAATTGAGCACTTTGCGCGAAAGCTGCAGAAAATGGGTGCGCGCAACGTGCTGGTATCCCGCGCGGAAAACGGCGCGCTGCTGCTCGATGAATACGGTAGTGTTTATGAAGCGAAAAATGCAGACGGAATCCTGATAAACAGCGTCGGTTGCGGCGACAGCATGGTAGCCGGCTTTCTTGCCGGTTATATCGAAAAGCGGGATTATGCTTATGCCTTGAAACTCGGTACTGCCTGCGGCAACGCGACGGCATATTCCGACACGCTGGCAACACGGCAGGAGATTGACAATATACTAAATCAATCAATTATTAAGAGCGCTGACGGATAATCGGCGCTCTTTTTGTTATACTGATGATATGGTTTCCAAAACATTTGTGATGAAAAATCCGTCGGGGCTGCATATGCGCCCGGCGCAGATTTGGGTGAAAGCAATGGCAAGGTATGAAAGTGATGTTATTGTCAAGTGCGGGGATAAGACGGTCAACGGTAAAAGCATTCTTAGCATAATGACCGCGTGTATCAAATGCGGCGATAGCGTCACGGTAATATGCAGCGGCAGAGATGAAGCGGCGATGCTGGAAAAAGCGGCGGAACTGATAGAAAGCGGCTTCGAAGAAAGGTAAGGATAGTGTGATACTGAAAGGGGAGGGTGCTTCCAAGGGCTGCGGACTCGGCACAGCTGTTATTCTTAATACTGCACTGCCGAATTATTCCGCTGTTATCAATTCCGGTGCTGAAAGCGAAAAGAAAAAACTT
>CALGGQ010000138.1 GCA_937915775.1 uncultured Clostridia bacterium
TCACAGGTGGAAAAATAGACAGAAAAAAGCAAATCCTCCCGTTAATTGAAGCATGTGCTTCGCTCAGTCATGTAAAACTTTTGATTTTCGGTAGCGTGCTGTCCGATGTCAAAGAGCGTTTTGACCGATTAGTAGAGGAAAACGACAATGTTATCTATATCGGCTGGATAAATGCTGATGATGTTTACAACTATTACTTTGCTGCAGACCTTGTCGCTTTCCCGGGTCAGCATTCCGTACTTTGGGAACAGGCGTGCGCCGCCAAGGTGCCCTGCCTGTTCGGTAAATGGGAAGGAATGGACCATGTGAATAACGGCGGAAACAGTGTGCTTGTTGAAAAGGTGGATAGTGCGTCACTGAATCAGGAAATAAAATCGCTTTTATTTACGGAAAAATATAAAAAAATGCTACAGGTTGCACAGTCTGACGCTACTGATATTTATCTTTACAGCCATATCGCTGAAAAATCACTGGAGTGTTTGACGGAGAATGAAGCTTAAACTAAAACTGGTCAATAATAGAGAAATCAAAAATGCCTCGTGGATTATCGGAGAGCAAGTTTTCCAGATGGTTGTATCTCTGATATTAGGTATGATTTCCGCCCGCTATCTCGGTCCGGATAGATATGGCGAGCTGAATTATACGGCATCCTTTATCTCCTTTTTTACCGCCATTGCCAATCTCGGTATGGAAAATGTTATCATCAAGAAAATGATAGCGTTTCCCGATAAGGAGGGAGAATATCTCGGCAGTGCATTAGTATATCGCCTGATTTCTTCTGTTCTATCCGGCATATCTATCCTCATTATTATCTATTTTCTGAATCCTGAGGAAGAAATAAAACTGTTATTGGCAGCGCTGCAAATCCTGCAGCTGGTATTTCAAGCCGGCTATATTCTGGATTCGTGGTTTCAGCGGCATTTAAAAAGCAAATACGTTTCCATTGCCAAAAGTATTGCATGTGTTATCGTTGCCGCATACAGGATCTATATCCTTGTCAGTACAAAAAGCATTATCTGGTTTGCTTTTACCAATTCACTGACTTATATTGTTGTTGCCGTTGTATTATTTATTTTTTATCGCCGTCAGGGCGGTGAAGCGCTTTCTTTCAAATGGGCAACCGGTAATGATGTCCTGAAGGATAGTTATCATTTTATTATCAGCGGTATGATGGTTGCTATCTACGGTCAGATGGATAAAATTATGATTGGCAAAATGATTGATGATAAGCATGTCGGATACTATACCACCGCGGCTATCATCTGCGGAATGTGGACCTTTGTTCCCAATGCAATCATTAATTCCTTGCGTCCCGGTATTATGGAGCATAAGGAAAACGGAAACGAGGAACAGTATATGCTGAAGCTGCAACAACTGTACTCCATTCTGATATGGTTTTGCTTATCGGTTTCGGCGGTCGTTTTCATTTTTTCACCACTGATTGTGCAAATCCTATACGGTAAAGAATACCTTGATTCCGTACCGTCTTTGCGTATCTTAATCTGGCGCGAAGTATTTGCGATTCTCGGTACTGCTCGCGGCATCTGGCTTATCAGTGAAAACAAAAATAAGTATATCAAATATCTGCTTTTTATCGGCGCAGTGCTTAATTTGATTCTTAATTATATACTGATTCCGATATGCGGCATTGATGGCGCTTCGATAGCAACCCTGCTGACGCAGATTACAACGTGCGTCATTGCGCCGCTCTTCTTCAAGGGTACGCGCATGCATACCTATATCCTCTTGGAAGCCTTTACACTGAAATGGTATTTCAAGCAAAAGAAAAACAAATCTGAATAAGGTTAAGATGAAAGGAGGCTGATTAACTTGGTTGTTGCAGTTGCCGGCTTAGGATATGTCGGTTTATCACTGGCAGTACTGTTATCCAAGCATAACCGCGTCATTGCGTATGATATCGATGCAAAAAAAATCAATATGATTGCGCAGCGTGTTTCACCGATTCGTGATCCCGATATTGAATCAGCCTTTCGTAGTGAGGACTTAAATCTCACCGCTATCACAGAGGTTAATCGTGCATTTTGTTTTGCAGATTTTATTGTTATTTCTACTCCCACCGATTATGATGACGAGAAGAATTATTTTGACACCTCCTCTGTTGAAAAGGTTATCAGCCAAACGGCTGCAATCAATCCTGATGCTACCGTCGTGATAAAATCCACGGTGCCAGTCGGATTTACCCGACGTCTGCAGGAGCGTTATGAACGAATGAAAATCTTGTTTTCACCGGAGTTTTTACGGGAGGGCAAGGCGTTATATGATAATCTGTATCCCAGTAGAATCATTGTCGGTTATGCAAGAGAGGCAGCGGCTGAC
>CALGGQ010000139.1 GCA_937915775.1 uncultured Clostridia bacterium
GAGTTGAACTGGTAGCTTAATTCTTTTTTGTGTCTACTAACTATTGACTAGGTCACCTCGGCGGTTTTTTTATTCGGAATGCGGGACGTTGAGGACGCCGTCCCCTACAGCATATTTGGCTGTCGTTTCGGTTTGACAAGGGTGAGGCAGATAAGCAGCGCGACGGCGTACAGCGCCAGCGTGGCAATCAGGATGTAATCATAGGTGCGGTCAGTCGCTTTCAGAATCAGCTCGCTCATATTGTTGCCCGTGATGCCGGCAATGGCCCAGGCAGAGAGCGAAAGACCGTGGATTTTGCTGATTTTATCCATCCCGAAGCGGGAGGAGAGCAGCGCCGGCAAGGTAGAGAAGCCGCCGCCGTAGCCGAGATTGACCACGCACAGCAGCACAATGACAACGGCGCCGAACACGATAGAGGTACTGCCCTTGGAAATCGCAAACGGAAGCAGCGCGATGGCAGTGATAACAATACAGCTGATAAAGATAATTTTATATACCGTGTTCCTGTCCTTCATCTTATCGGACAGCGTGGAATAGCCGATTCTGCCGAGGGCGTTAAAAGCCGCCGTCACAGACGGGATGATGCTGACCATCGCTGTCAGCACCGCCATGCCCGCAAAGGTGACGCCGAGAATCTGCTTTTCATAGGTAATCAGCGCCAGCCCGCAGTGAATGTTGATGAAAAACATCAGCCAGATGCCGACGAAGGTCTTGTTTTTGAACATCGACAGCACGCGGAAGCCGCCCTTGCTGTCCTCCGGCTCCGTCCAGCCCTCCGGCTTTTTCAGCAGAAAATGCCCGAGCAGCATCATCACAAAATAGACGGCGCCGAGGATATAAAACATGGCGGAAATGCCGAGGCTGTGCTGGATTTTTTCCATAATCGGTGTGGCGATTGCCTTCGCCAGACCGAAGCCCATAATGGAGATACCCGTTGCCAGCCCCTTTTGCTCGGTAAACCAGAGCATCAGCGTTTTCACAGGCGTCAGATAGCCGATGCCGAGCCCGATACCCATAATGCAACCATAGCAGGCAAAAACGCCGACGAGTGCCACGACGCCGGTTGTAAACTGAATGAACAGCCCCGTGCCGAGCATACCCGCCGTAAAGCAAAGGCAGGAAATCAGCGAGGATTTGTGAATATCCCGCTCCACCATTCTGCCGGCAAAGGCAGCCGACATACCGAGGAAAAAGATGGCGAGCGAAAACGCCCAGCCGACGGCAAAGGTGCTCATGCCAATCTGCGCAGCAATCGCCTCTTTAAAGGTTGACCAGCAGTAAACCGTACCGATAGAGCAGTGAATCAGCAGCGCCGGCACGGCAGCGCGCATCCATTTGTTGTTAAGAAAGCTCATCATACGCTCCTATTTCATCAGGTGGGTAACAAAAAACCGCGGAACAATGCCGCGGTTTTACGTCATTATAAAGCAGCCTTTGCTGCTTCGGTCAGTGCAGTGAATGCTGCAGGGTCGGAAATCGCAATCTCGGAAAGCATCTTTCTGTTGAGGTCGATGCCCGCCTTCTTAAGACCGTTCATAAAGGTGGAATAATTCATGCCGTTTGCCTTGCAGGCAGCAGAAATACGGGTAATCCACATTCTTCTGAAATCTCTCTTCTTCTGCTTTCTGCCGATATAGGCATACTGGCCGCTCTTCATCACGGCCTGCTTCGCTGTCTTAAACAGAGCATGCTTGGAGCCGAAATAGCCCTTTGCTGCCTTTAATACCTTTTTTCTTCTTTTTCTGGTCGCCATAGCACCCTTAATTCTTGCCATAGTAAGTTACCTCTCTTTCAATTATGTGAACGGACGAAAAGTCCAAAAACGTCATCATTTACGAATCGTTCCCGCAATTATTTGTAAGGAACAAGTCTCTTTAACTGCTTCTGATTGGTGACATCAGCAACAGACTGCTTGCGCAGATTTCTCTTGCGCTTTCTGGATTTCTTCGTAAGGATATGAGAGGTATAGGCGTGAGATCTTGTCACCTTGCCGCTCTTTGTCGTCTTAAAGCGCTTTTTGGCGCCGCTGTGTGTCTTAATTTTTGGCATAATAAATTCCTCCGTAAAATTAGTTACTTATTTGATACCTTCGGGCTCAGGAACATCAGCACCTGACGTCCCTCGAGCTTCGGCTTTTTATCAACGTTTGCTTCCTCAGCCAGCTCCTCGGCAAAGCGCATACAGTTGTTTTCCGCAAGGTCGGCATGCGCCATCTCTCTGCCGCGCAGACGGATGGAGACCTTCACCTTGTCGCCCTTTGACAGGAACTTGCGTGCCTGGTTGACCTTGGTATTAAAGTCGCCGATGTCAATGTTGATGGAAAGACGGATTTCCTTTGTCTCAACAATTTTCTGCTTTTTGCGGTTTTCCTTTTCGCGCTTTGACTGCTCATAGCGGAACTTGGAATAGTCCATAATTTTAACGACGGGCGGCTTTGCCTGCGGCGCAATTTTCACCAAATCAACACCCTTCGCCTCTGCAAGCTTGAGTGCGTCCTTGGCGCTCATAATGC
The DNA here is from genome assembly GCA_937915775.1 of uncultured Clostridia bacterium. GTDB lineage: Bacteria > Bacillota > Clostridia > Oscillospirales > Acutalibacteraceae > Eubacterium_R. The sequence goes on from CALGGQ010000139.1 coordinate 2,513, forward strand.
CGAGCTGTTCGCCCGTATCCGAAATGACACGTACTTCCTTGTCCCTGATTTCGCCGTTAAGCTGCGGAGCATCTTTGCTGATAAAAAACACCTCTTTAAGATTAATTAAAATAAGTACGAGCGCAGTCCGCCCGTACTTAGTCATCTGAATAAGTATTACCCTTTTTACTGTGCGCTGAAGGGGAGAACGGGACGTTCTGCTTTGTTGTATGTGATATATTATCACAACACCCCTTATTTGTCAAGCACCAATTCTTTATTTTTCACATTTTTTTGATGATACGGGAAAATTTTCAGAAATACCCAGCCGACGAAACCGCCTACGGTATTGCAAATCATATCCTCCATGGTATCTATCACACCGTATCTTACCGGATCTCTGTGAGCGATGAAATTCGGTAAACCGATGTTCTTGCCGAGCGCCTTGGCGTCCTCAATTGCCTGCACGGCAAGGTCATACGACCAGTGCTGCGCGTCGCCGGGAACGCCCGGATTCAGCTGGTCAGCCGTGAATTCGAACAGCTCCCACACATTACCTGCCACAAACGAGAAGCAGAACGCGCCGAACACGATAATGGGAACGCTGGAGCGCGTATCGCCGCGCAGCACATCGCGCTTTTCCATTGCGGTAAAGATTTCATAACCGATGAGGGTGCAGGCAGCGCCGCCGACGGTGTGCATCACGATATCCAGCACGGGCGCGCTGTAATAGAAATTCAGGTAAGCGCCGAACAGGCTGCCGCCGATGAGCGCCGGCGCGCTGATATCCTGAATGTAGGCAGGAATATGCCTTAAAAAGCTCTTTTTCGGGAACAGCATAAAGATTTCCCACACGAACTGACCGAGCATATTGCCGAAAACCTGCAGCGCCATTTTGGCGTGACCTTCCTCTTTGTTAAAAAACAGCGCGTGCACCAGCGTGGCAATCAGCACGCATCTTGCCAGCCACCAGATAACGAGTTCCCATTTCTTCGGGCTGTTTTCACTATGTAATAATCTGTCAAAATATGCTTTCATTTCTTCTCCTCAAAAAACTTGGCGGCACAAAAAGGGTGCCGCCAAATGCTAAGCCGCTATGTAATTATTCTGCGACCTCTTCGGCAGCAGCTGCTTCTTCCTCAGCGGGCTTCTTCTCACGCAGGAGCACGAATTTCTCCATCGGGAAGAGCACAACCATCTGCACAAAGCCTGCTGCTAAGCCGGCAATCGTTCTTGCCAGACCCTGAATGAACGCTACGTTAACCTTTGCCAGAACGCCGACAAGCCAGCCCTGGAACCAGGTGGAGAAGAGAATGAGCGCAATCATCAGAATGATGTAGATAACGAACATAATCTTCGGTGCATCGGACTTGAAGGTGGTCTTCTTATTCTGAATATAGCCGTAGATATTGGCAATCAGGTTGGAAAGGAAGAACGGAAGCAAATAACCCCAGGTTACCACACCGCCGACGACGGAGCCGTTCTGAATGGTGCCAGATCGGAAGAGCACACGTCGATGACGTACTTGCCGACCTGCTTGATGCCGGTTTCCGTTGCCGCGTCAAAAATGACGTTAGGATCAAAAATGCCCTGTAAAAAGCCCCAGATACCGACCTTGAATACTTCCATATCAAAGATAAGCGGAAGCACATTCGCCAGCACGAGCTGAATAATCGTTACCAGACCGCTGACAACCAGGAATTTTACCAGCTGCCAGAGCGTTTTCATAAACGAGCCTTTTTCCTCTGCAGCGCTGTCAATACCGCCGAGAGAAAACTTTTTCTTTTCATCTGCCATAAATTTTTCCCCTTTTTTTAATTTATAAGAACATTATAACAATTAAAGTTGATGAATGCAACTATTAATTTAAAACAGACCGATGATGAGGATAATCAGCCATACAATCAGCGCGATGATACCGGCGATGATTGCCAGAAGCAGCAGCACCAGCAGAATGAGGCACAGCAAAACGAGCGGGCCCTTTTTGCTGGGCTTCACGGTATCCTCAAATTGCTTTTCCTCAAACAGCTCGGGCGGCGCCGGATGCTCGTCGTCATAAATCGGATAGAGCGGCAGCGTTGCCTCGGCGTCACAGTAGCCGCTGTTATACAGCAGCGGCTCCACTAAGGAGCGCACGCTTTCGGCGCCCTTGAGGAACTTGCCGATGGGCATATGTATTGTGTTCAGGAAGCTGTCAATCACATTCAGAAAACCGCAGGTCAGCTTGTATTCCCTGGTATCCGGGTTGTACGGCGAATCACCGCAGTACAGATTTTTGACCAGCTCAACGATGAAATCAACAACCTTATTGTCGGCAATATCGGCGATGTCCGCCTTGGAAAGACCGGATTCCTTCTTGCAGAGCTTCCAGATTTTTTGGAAGGTC
>CALGGQ010000140.1 GCA_937915775.1 uncultured Clostridia bacterium
TTTCGGTTGCGGATGTAATGTAGCGTGAGGTGATACCTATGGCAGAATATTTAGCAAATGCAGTGCAGACTGTTGCACTTAACACTCCTGTGCTGTTTACCGCTTCTATACCTTGCACCAAAGGATATATTTATCACGAGGACGAGACAGGTATTTTTACTCTGCGCGGGATAACCAACAACTGCTTTGCTCGCTATCAGATTACATTTAACGGAAATATTGCAATACCGGAAGGCGGAACCGTCGCGCCGATAGCCATTGCCGTTAGTGTGCAGGGCGAGCCGAGAGCAACAAGCAGGGCAATCTATACGCCTGCTGCGGTAGGTGACTACGGTAATGTAACTTCAACCGCTATTATTACTGTTCCGAGAGGTTGCTGCTTCTCACTTTCAGTCAGAGCAGTAGCAGGGTCAGACGATACAACCGTTACTCCCGCACCGGCTATAGATGTGCAGAACGCCAATCTTGTAATCAACAGAATTGCATAACGGAGGTATAGTATGAAAAAATTATATGAATTAAAGGAAAACCTCTGCGAGAAGTTGGAAGATTACAACGGCAAAGAGGTAACAACAAGCACGCTTGAAATTATGGAGTCTCTGTCGAACACCATAAAGAATATCGGTAAAATAATTGCGATGAGCGAAGAAGAATATTCCGACTATTCTGGCAGACGCAGCTATAATATGAGCAATCATTACGCCTATGAGGATTCTGACGGTTCTTTTGCTCGTGGCAGAGGCAGAAACGCTCGCCGTGACTCAATGGGCAGATATTCCCGCGATGATTACTCAAGGGATATGGCTGACGAAATGAGAGAAATGGCAAGAGACTTACCCGAAAATAAGCGTAGGGATATGGAGAGACTTATCCAAAAAATGGAAAATATGTAAAAGAAGTAGGGGCTGTCGTAATAAGGCAGCCCCAAAATTATACTCGCAATCATCAATTTTTTTGACTACCATTTGACTACCATTTTTGACACATTTTCGCGTTTTTCGCATTTTTCGCGTCATAAAAGAAATTACTGAAATCCCTAATTTATCAAGGATTTCAGTAATTTCAAGGCTTTTTGTGTCTGGTGCCGGTGGCGGGGGTCGAACCTGTCGGGTCACGGCTTTTTATTACTTATATATCAAGGAGTGTCAGTTTTTGTTGACTACAATTTGACTACCATAAGTCATAATCATTTCAGTTGCAGCCGTCTTTTTTTCTTCGGAAAGGTGGCTGTAAACTTTTGCGGTCATATCTTGCGATTTATGACCCATCCAATTCATAGCAACCTTTAGGGGTATGTCATTATCATACAGCAAAGTACAATATGTGTGCCGTAATTCGTGCCAAGTAAACGGGTCAATGGTGAGGGAAACAACGTATTTGCTTCCCGTGGTTTTCGGCGTGGCTTTTGGGTTGCCGTATTCGCTTTCAAGGTATCTCAATATATGGGCTAATTCTCTATCCCATTCCCATTGAGATAATCGTTTCCCAAAAACATACGCTGAATTGCGGGGAAGTCTTTTCAAATACTCGGCAAGACAGGGCAACAAGGGAACATATCTCACGCCCGCTTCGGTTTTAGGTTCCTTCAAAGTGTCTGACTTAAAATCATAGGCCTTGGTTACTCTTATCATATTTTGCTTGAAGTCTATATCAGCCCAAGTCAAAGCGGTCGCCTCGCCTCTTCTAAGACCAGCCCACATACAAACAAGCGCCATTGCTTTACCGGGATATATCTCATCAGGAAGATTAGCAAGCCATAATTGCTCAGTGGACGTTAAAGCCCGTCGCTCTTTCTTTTGACGTGCTTTTGGAATTTGCACATTGTCACAGGGATTATTTACAATTCCTTCATTAATTCTTGCAAAGCGAAACAACTGATTGATTACATTTTTGTATTCTTTAATTGTTTTCTGCGATTTATCCTCGTCCGCGAGGGCAAAAAGAAAAGCGTTTATTGTATATGTTTTGATGTTTATAAGCGGAGTGTTTGCGCCTACGAACCCCTCAAAACGTAAGAGCCTATATTTTTTGTTTTTATAGACCGATTCGGTAGATTTCCTTTTTTCGTTTATAAGAAACAATTCAATCCACCTTGAAAGTTTTGTGTTTATTTCGGAGGGGTCAATTCCCCTTCCGAAGGCAAGACGGAGTGCGTCTGCGTTTTTCTTTGCCTCTTTTGGTGACGCTCCATAGACCGTTTTTCGTATTCTTTTTCCTGTTTCGTCCGTGCCTAAATCAACTTGTATCTGATACCTTCCGTCGGCTCGCTGTTTCATACTAATATCCTCTTACAAAATAAAATGACTGCAAATATAATAAATGATTAAAATCAAATACTCGATACCGAGAACGATGAGAAGAACGCCCATACAGCCTATGTGTTTTTTTTCGGGCTGATTATAATCAGATTGTGCTGTAAGTGGCTGTAAAGCAGGTGCATTGGGCTTAACTCCTTTGGAGGCGGGGTAAGCCTTTTTAATTAACAATTTCAACTCAAGTCGATTTATCAATCTCACGTTTAACTTCTCAGCGCTTTTTAGTGCCTGTTCCGTAAAGAAACTGTTTGTAATAACGACAGCATTTTGGCAACGGTAAATATCCTTGCCTGAATAAACCTCTTGAATGGCTTTGTTACCGACTTTATTACTATACCTTTTGCATTGGAAGGCGTACCATAAGCCTTCCCGCTTAGCGATAATATCCACACCATTATCCCCGCTTTTCTTTGTTACGCAAACTTCAGTAAAGCCGGTTCTACGCAGCAGGTCAGCACAAAAGCATTCAAATGCGTGCCCGTCCAGTTTGTCAATATCCGCCATAGATATTTCAGACGCTGGCTCGTTAAATATATCGACCTCTTTTGGCTGGTCGTCATAGTCACAATTAGGGCATAACATATATTGCCTCGCAAACTTATTTATTATATCGCATTCGCCAAAAAGATGAACAATGGAGTATTATACTTTGTTTGAAACACATTATCAAACTTTATGTGCTGAGTTTCATCATCAATCATTATTTTTGTTCCGCAAAACTGGCAAAAGCAAAAAAGAGTTTTGAGCGTTTATCTGCAAATTTGCTCCACAATTAGGGCAGGTTAAATTAACAAGTTTCATATTCTCTCCTCATACATCATTTATTGCTTTTCAGCATTTTTTCAATAACAGCAGCGTCAACTGTTTTATCGAAATCGCCGTTAAATATATGTGATAATTCGTGCTTTAATATTTCTTTTTGTTGTGATAAGTGCTTTAAATTAATATAAACATTATAATCTTCGTTTTCGTCTCTGATAGTAAATCCCTTGACCGCATAAGGCAGGTCAATAAATCTCTCAATAATCATTCGTTCTCTCCTATAATCTTATTTAATATTTTAATAAACATATCCAAATCCTCTTCTGTAGCCTTTCCCGAAAGGTCAAAGAGGAGTTTTCTTTTTTTAAACAATTCGTTTTGAATTTCTTCTACGGGTGTTAATTCTTCGGGTTCATTGCTTAAAAGTTGTTCGAGCGGAACGCTAAAATACTGAGCTATCTTTTGCATTGTGGGAACTGATAAAGTCTTTGTTCTTCCGCTTTTAAGTTCCGTGAGAACTCCCCTGCTCAAGCCCAAATCGGCACACATTCTTGCCCCCGAAACACCTTGAGATTTACATAATTCCATTATCTTTTCGTAGAGATTTGACATAATTTCACCTCTTTGTTTGTGCAAATATACAAATTCACGAAATCTGTACAAAAAGGGTTGACTTGTCATGAACTCTGTACTATAATCAGAGATGACAAGTGCAGAACTCTTAACATAATTTAATGTGCAACTAAATTATAATCCAAATTTCTGTACTTGTCAACCGCTACATAAAGTGCCGGTTGGCATATATTATATCTAAATATGGAGGTGAAACAATGACCGATTACGGAAAAAAGGTAAAAGTAGCTTTAATTGAGCAAGATAAAACTGTTGAATGGCTGACATCACAGGTAAACAGTATAACTGGATATTCCTCTGACGGGTCGTATATCACAAATATTCTTGCCGGGCGTCGCAAATCCCCTGTTATAGTCAACGCTATCAACGAGATATTAAATATCAAGGAGGACTAAATGCAAATGAGAATCCAGAGCCTTAAAAACCTTGAATGGTACACGGTAACGCAAGCGGGGCAATTACTCAACATATCGCCCTCAACGGTTCGCAGGGCGATAAATGAGGGAAAACTGCAAGCGTTCCGTGACGGCAAAATATTCAGGGTAAGCAAAGAACATCTGAACGATTATATAGCGAGGGGGTGTAAAGGTGAACTCAATTAAAAAGACCGCTCTGGAACAGGCGAAAGCCCGATACCCGAACAGTCAGCGCAAAATGCACTATGAATTTATACGGCTATGGGAAGCCGAGTGTAAAAGGGAAGTCACCCGACTGCTGGCACAGCCGAGTGACCAAAGAAATGAGTTTAAAAAATCATTTTAAGTAATTATAGCACAATAAAAAACAAAAATCAAGTCTTATGCCTTGTTTCGAGAACGGCGGAAATTTTCACCTTACTAAACCTTTCGGTGTTTCTTCAATTTGTGAGCAAAAAATTGAGCCAAAAAAATTAAATACTACCTTAGTCCCGCCGTCCTCGGCACAGGGCATAAGACAGACAGGAGCGAATAGAAAATGACATATATTGAATGGATTAAAGAATGTTTAATACCGGCACTAACCTTTATTTTTAGCTTTACAGCGGTTTGCGGAGCGGTCGGCACGGTAATTCTTTATAAACAGCAAATAAAAAGAAAAATAGCATTGTGGATAGGTTGGCATATCTACCACGAGGATTGGAGCCGGGGATGAATTACTGTAACGAAGACTGTTTTGCGTATTCAGAGCCGAATGGCATACCGAGATGTTCGGTGTTCAAACCTATCCACTGTGAGAACTGTAACACATATAAGACTTGGCAGGAAGTTTATGAACAGCAGAAGGCGTGTAAGAAGAGATTAGCGGATGTGCTGCCGAATGTCTCTTATCAGATAACCGTACCGAAGAAAATACTCGCAATGTTGGAGGATGAAGATGACGATTGATTATGAACCCGATGAATACTGGGAAACACATTGCACACACTGCGGTTGCCCGATAGAAGACCCCGACGAATATAACGGAGAGTGCGAGGAATGCTGGAAGATGAACTCACAGTACCGAGATACATTAACCTATCCTATGGCTTGTTACTTTGAGGAGACGGTCCCCCGTTACGGCGGTTCAGACCCCGAAAACATATTAGATACCGTATTCAGCGAAATGATGAGCTCATATCACAATGATTTTGAGTATGGTAATGATAAGCGCTGGCGTAACTTTATGGAAGACTTCTTTAAATATCTTCCCGAAAATCAGCATTGCGAATACATCAAGTATTATGCAGAGGACGAGGGAATAGACGAATGGCGGAAGTGTTTTAATATATGACAGGAAGATTTAAAGACCTTATGTTCGGAATGAACCGCAAGCCGATTATCTCTTTCGAGGTCGATACAGTTGACGGAGAATATATTGATAACATCAAAGATAAAAATCTTGAAATCGAAATCAAGATTAAACGCAAGAAAAGAAGTCTTGACGCTAACGCTTACGCCTGGGTGCTAATGGATAAGTTAGCGGCCGCAACGGGAATACCGAAAGAAGAAATATACCGAGAATATATCCGTAACATCGGCGGTAATTCAACCGTAATCTGTATTCAGAGTGACAGCGTTGACAAGTTCCGCAGAGATTGGAGCAAGCAGGGACTCGGCTGGCAAACCGAAACCGACAAAAGCAAGATTGACGGTTGCGTAGTGATAATCTGCTATGAAGGTTCAAGCGAATACGACACCGACCAAATGAGGCGGTTGATTGACCTTATCAAACAGGATTGCGAGATGTACGGGATTGAAACAAAAACACCGGACGAAATTGAAAATATGCTTAATTTATGGGAGGCAAAAAAATGACTTACGAACAGTTACAGCAAGCTAATGAAGCAATTTCAACAACAGATATAAAAGGAAAAGCGTATGCTGAGGTCGGCCAAAGGATAAAGGCATTCAGAATGCTCTATCCGAACGGCAGCATAGTTACTGAATTGTTGAGCAACCTTGACGGTGTGTGCATTTTCAAGGCGACAGTAATGGCAG
>CALGGQ010000141.1 GCA_937915775.1 uncultured Clostridia bacterium
CTGCCTGGCAGCTGGGTAACGAGCAACAACAGCAGCAGGCATGGGCCGACCTCCTCAACCACCTCCCCGCCCCACACAAGGCCACCATCTTCTGGACCAACGATGCTGCCACATGGACACACGATGCCATTTTCCTGAAAGAGGTGCTCAGGAAGTGAGCAGAAATACCCGAACAGAGATTTATTAACAACAACTAAAAAGCTTGACAGATATGACAACATTTACATTGATGGCACTACCCTATGCCGCAGAAGCATTGGAGCCAGTAATTAGCCGCGAGACCATCGGTTTCCATCACGGAAAGCATCTTGCCGGTTATGTGAATAATCTCAATGGACTGCTGCAAGGCAGCGTGCGCGATTGCGAAAGGCGACTCCCCTATCGAGCCGTATCACAGCGAGGGCAAGCCTATCTGCGCTGATGAGGTTATTCCGATGATTGCGATTCCGACCACGAGCGGCACGGCGTCTGAGGTAACGAATATCGCCGTGTTATCCGACGTGAATAAGAACCTCAAGCAGCCGATGAACAGCCCGTTTATGTACGCTAAAATCGCGCTGATTGACCCGGAGCTGACGCTCAGCGTGCCGCCGAGAGTCACGGCTTCCACCGGTCTTGACGTGCTGGCGCATGCGGTGGAAGGCTACTGGGCAAAGGGTAACCAGCCTGTCTGCTCCGCCTGCTCGCTGCACGCGGCAAAGCTCGTATTTGAATGGCTCGAAAAGGCGTACAACAACCCGTCCGACCTGGAAGCGAGAGAGAAGATGAGCGAGGCTTCCATTGTGGCAGGCGTTGCCTTCAGCCATCCGCGCACGACGGGCTCTCACGCCTGCTCCTTCCCGCTGACAAATCTGTATCACGTTCCGCACGGTGAGGCGTGCGCCTTCACGCTGGATTACTTTATGCGCCTCAACGCCGCGCGTGCCGACGCTGACGGCAGAATTACCGCGCTGGCAAATGCCTGCGGCTTTGCCACTCCGTATGAGATGGCGGACGAAATTCTGGCGCTCAAAAAGCGGCTTGGTATGCGCTGCACCCTCAACGAAATCGGCTGCCATACCGAGGAGGAGCTGCTGGAGGTCGCCAGAGTCAGCCTTTCTAACGGACTGATTAAAAACAACCCGTGCGAGCTGACGGAGGAGGACATCATCACGATGTACAAAGCGCTGCAGTAGTCAGATAGCAGTTAGCAGTAAGCAGAAAAAGATTAAAGGCTGTTACGAGAAAAACTCGTAACAGCCTTTATGATTGTGCGCATTATTTCCAGCTTCTGTCCGCTTTGCCGCTGCCGGAAATCGAATTGCCGGAATCGGTCTTTATCTGACCGGAGGTGGCATTGATACCGTAGCGGGTGCTGGATTTAATCTTATTGCTCGTTATCACGGTTTTGGACGTATTGTCCAGCTTGATGCCGTCGCGTCCCTGCGTGGTGAAGCTGTTTTTATCAATCGTCAGCTTCGAAGTGCCGTCGGCACAGACAGCGTCCTCGCCCGAATCCGTTACCGTGTTGCTGATAATCTTATCCGACGTGTCGTTATAGAGATTGAACGCACGGCGCGTGGTGTTGGTTATCGTGTTGCTTTCATACTTACTGCTCGAGGCACTGTCCGAATTGATAGCGTCGCGCGTGCAGTAATCCAGCGTGTTTTCCGTCGCCCAGTTGCTGCTGCCGCCGGTCATATGAATACCGTCGCGCTTGGGATAGTAAATGTACGTATCCCAAATCCAGCTGCCGCTGCAGTCCGACATATTCACACCGTCACGCTTCAGCGTGGAAAATGAATTGGAATACACTTTGGCGCCGTTTGTGCAATCAAGACGCACCGCGTCCTCCCCGCATTTTTTAACGGTGTTGCTCTGAATCAGGCAACCCTTGCCGCCGTAGAGGTTAAAGGCGCGCCTGCCGATATTCTTGAACGTGTTATTCTTATAGCTCTCGTTGGAACAGGTATCGGTATTAATGCCGTCGCGTTCGGAGCCGCTGAATACGTTTTTCTTAAAGACGTTGCCGCTGCTGGCGGTTTCGTGAACGATATCTCTGCCGGCAGTTTCCACCGTGTTTTCGGTGAACGTATTGTTTTTGCAGTTATCCAGCTTGATGCCGTCCTTCTTCACGTTTTTCACGGTGTTGAGATACACGGTATTATCGGAGGAGTTCATCAGGTTGATACCGCTCATATCGCTGTCATAGCCGCCCTTTTTGGTCTTATTGGTAATCGTATTCTGATAGATTTTGTTGCTGATGCAGTTGTCCATGCGGATCGCGTCGCCGTTACCGCCGGCGCCCTGCTCGGTTAAATTACAGGTAATCTTATTCTTTTTGATAAGGCTGTTCATCGTGCCTTCAATCCAGATGGGATAGCCCGTCGCCTGCATCGTAATTTTGTTTCCCTGCACCGTCACATTGGAAAGACGCCAGTCGCCGGCAGGAACGTTATAATCCTTCTTCTTCAGCTTTTCGCCGTAAAGATGAATCGCATAGCCCGTGTTATCATACGCCTTTTTATAACCGCGGGTAATGGTTATCTTATTATTCTTAATCGTGCTGCTGAAGTCCTTCACCTTAGTACGCTTGCTGGAATGGGTCTGCGCCGCATAGAAATTGCCGTGGCTGCCCTCCAGCGCACGGAAGAAGATACCCGCCGCGCAGTTGGTAATCGTGTTGTTCGCAATCACGGCATTCGTGTAGGCAGTGCAGATAATCGCATAGCCGGTGATGTTCGTAAACTTGTTGTTGACGAAGCGCATATTGTCAAAATAGGTATTGGCGCTGCCGGCGTGCGTGCCCATACCGCGCTGCAGATTTTTGAATACGCAGTTCTTGACCGTTACGTTTTTGCAGGGCGTATCGTCCTGGCGTTCGGGATAGCCGCCGAAATGGTAGCGCTCGCCGCCGTCGCCCACCGTCGCGTCAAACTGCAGCGCCTCGGAATTGCTGTGAGAGGCAAGGTCGCCCTTGTAATTGCTGAACGTGCAGCCGTCAATCAGAATATCCGAGCACGCGCCGAGCTCCACGAAATGCGAATTCTTGCAGTTGGTGAACACCATATTCTGCAGCGTAATATCCTTCATATGACCGAAGCGCACACACGCTTCGCCCTTGGCGCCGCCGTCCATCGTGCCGCCGACGAGCTTGATATGCTGCCCGCCGGTATAGCCCGTGTAGCCCTTGCCGCCGTTGGCTTCCTCCCATTCGTATTCGTTGCCCATACGCAGCATCGTGCTGGAATTATTCTTATGAACAATGGTGGCGCCGTTAAAATACACCTCTGTATTGCTCCAGACCTTGAGCTGCCCTCTGGAGATATATTTGCCGCCCTTGGGCAGATAAATTTTCAGCAGCGTGTTGCTTTCCTCTTTGACGAGGCGAGACAGCTTATTGAACTTTTCCGTAATGTTGGCGCCGTTTTTCGCCTTCAGCCTGACGGTAATCACTTCGTCATATTTCTGCTCCTCAGCGGTAGCGGCAATTGCAGACATCGGCAGCATCGTTGCCGCCATAAGAAAGGTTAATATAATGCAGATAATTCGTTTCATTGTTTTTACCCATTCAGTATTTCAAAATTCTTTTTGTTGCACTTATAGAGGTTTTTGAACACCGCAAAGTTTCTCTCGTAAACCGCCTTGTGCGCCGGATTCGGATGATAGGTCACCTTGGCGGGAATCAGCTTTTTGACATCCTCCATCGAGCCGATTAAGCCCATACCGACGGCGATGCACGCTGCAGCGCCGACAGCGCCGATATTCTGCGGTGAATCCACAACCTCAATATTTTTCTGCAGGATGTCGGCAAGCACCTGGCAGGTGGTTTCGCCGAGCGCGCCGCCGCCGCAGAAGCGCACGGTATCCTTGATGTTGACCTCTTTCTTCTGTGCCTGGCGCTCGAGCATCCATTTCATATGGAAGCAGATACCCTCCACCACTGCGCGGATTAATTCCGACTTGCCGGTTTCGAGCTTGATATTGAAGAACATACCGGCGGCGTTCGGGTCCTCAAACGGACAGCGGTTGCCGTGCAGCCACGGGGTGAATACCACGCCGCCTGCTCCGGGCTCAACGGAGTCGATAACCTCCTCCAGATAATCGTACAGGTTGAATTCAAATGATTCGTAATCGTATTTATTCTCCGTCGGATGTGATTTCAGGTATACGCCGATTTCATCGAGCGCCAAGTGGTCCTTCACCCAGCCGACGCATTTATTGGAGGTTTCCAGCTCGCCGAAATAGTTATACGTTCTCGGGTTCGCGCCGACAATGGACGCCATCATCGCGCCCGCGTCAACGAGCTGCTTGTCAACCACCGTGCCGACCCAGCCGGACGTGCCGGAATATATGTGCGTATCTCCTACCTCAACGGCGCCTGTGCCGACGCCGATGAGCGACGCGTCACCGCCGCCGCCGTAAACTGCGGTACCCGGCGCCAGACCAAGCTCCTCGGCAGCTTTTGCCGTTACCTCGCCGACCTTTTCGGTGGACGCTTTAATCGGCGGCATATGCTCAATGTTCACCCCGACCATATCGCAAATAGGCTTGCACCAGCCCTCGTGCCCCTTGCGTGTATCGTACAGCAGCGTGCCGAAAGCGGAATCGTTCGTCATCACGAATTCACCGCTGCAGCGGCAAATCAGATATTCCTTGATATCCAGCCATTTATAAATCTTCTTAAAGTTTTCCGGCTCGTGCGCCTCCACCCATTTATACTTCCAGATGGGGTCCTTGACGGAGGAGGATACCGCGCCGGTATAGCGCAGGTATTTCAGCAGCTTGGTAATCTCCGCACCGGCAACCTGAATGCCGTAGGCAATGCCCTTCTTCAGCTCCTCTCTGGCGCGCTGGTCCATATAGGTCATCGGGCGGCGGATGCAGTTGCCCTCCTTATCCACCAGCACTAAGCCCTGCATCGCGGAACAGAACGAAATACCCTCAATCTGCTCTTTTGGAATATCCGGGCGCTTTTTAAACACGACCTTGGTGGTGATGCACATCGCATTCCACCACTCATCCGCGTCCTGCTCCGCGCCGCCCTCTACGCCGGTTTCATCGTTGACGTAAAGGCGGTAGCCCTCGGTAGCGGACGCCAGAATTTTGATTTCCGCATCAATTTCAATCAGGCAGGTTTTGATGCCCGTGGTGCCGATATCATAGGTGATTACATATTTGCTCAATATTAACTCCTCCTGTTATTTTTCAAAGGTAAATGCCGATTCAATGAATTTGAGCAGCTGCGCAATCACCTGCTCGTCATCCGCTTCGTCCACATTCACGCCTGTATAAATTTCAAACCGTTCCCTGTAATAATCGCAGGTGTAGGAAAACTGCAGCGCCATCAGCAGATTATCCAAAAAGAAAGCGAACAGCCGCGGGTCCAGATCGCGCCGCACATCGTCCTTGGCAAGCGCCTCGGCAATGGCGGTAATGTATTTGCGGCTGGTCGGGAACTCAATTTCCTCCGCCAGCGCTCTGGCGCGTGCGCCGTTCTTTTCCCCAGTTATCTCATTGTAAAGGCGAATATAATTCGCGTTCTTCTTGGAGTGATAGCAGGTAGTACGAATC
>CALGGQ010000142.1 GCA_937915775.1 uncultured Clostridia bacterium
TACGCCCGGCACCGCCCAGGGCAACTGGCAGTGGCGCGTCGTGCCGAACCTGCTGTCCCATGAGCTGGCGCAGAGCATCCGCGGCCTGACCCAGACTTACGGCAGGCTCCCCAAACCGGATCCGGACCCGGAGTCCTGACAGGACCCTGCTCCGGAAACGATGGTGCCCGGCGAGGACAATCGTTGCCGGGCACCTGTTAATGGTTGTCGTGGGTGCAGGACAGGGAGCCGCTTCCCGTGTCGATCTGGCAGGAATCGATCAGCTCCGGACAGCCGGGGATCGCCTGCACCGTGACGCCGTGGACCGCCGGACGGTGGACGGCGTGCGGAGCAATACCGGCAAGATCATCGATACGCCGGAAGACGTTGGCGGGTGGCCGTCCTACACGGCGACATCCGCGGAACTGGCCCTCACCGTCGATACCGACGGGGACGGCATCCCCGACTGGTTCGAGGAAAAGGCCGGACTCGACAGGAACGCGGCCGCCGACGGCGCCCTTTTCACGCTCGACCCGTACAAGCGCTACACCAACCTTGAAATGTATCTACATTATCTAACCAAATATTAACCAAACAAACTACAGTACCCTATGAAACATCCGGCAAAGAAATTTTTGCTTTTGATTCTTCGGTGTGGTGCTTGCCGTAGAAAGGATTATTTTCACCCTTCATATCAGCATGATTAGCTGAAATTTTTGCTCTATGTTCTTTAGAAAGTGATTTACCTTTTTTAGATACAGAAATTTTGGCGCGTGTTTCTGCGCTTGGATTAATACCGCCGTCGCCACCTTCAGTCAAATTATAACCATTCGGCACTTTCGTATTTAATTCAGCGATCCAAAAAATTTCTCGTTCGTTCAGCTTATCCACAGGACAAACTTCAAGAATTTCAACTTTGAAATTTTCCCAGCCGTATTTTTGAATAGCCTTCCAAAACTTATCACAATGGATGTATCCTGTTCCATTGTAATTCCACCTTAAAACAGGCTTTCTTCCGGTAATACCAATATACATTTTCCCGTTAATCTTGTTTATGTGTACATAAACATAATAATTACCGTTTTCAATAACCACGACGAAGGCGTACGGGCAGGCATCGTCATCCATAAAGCCCGTGAACCACGCGATGTTGTGCGCGTCCACCTCGTCAATCTGTGCCGTGCCGCTCTTGGCGCACAGGTTGAGCCCGTAATAGTTATCGTCGCCGTACTGCTGTGTGATGTTGTAGCGCAGCATATCCTTGATGGTGGAGGCGGTGGTGCTGTCCATCAGCTGCACCTTGTTTTTCGGCAGGGAGAGGTTAAGCGCTTCGCCCGCCTGTGTGGCAAGGCTCTTGACGACGTTCATTGAAACCGCCTGACCGTTGTTCGCAATCGCGGAGACGATACGCAGCATCGTAATCGGCGCTATACGGGTTTCACCCTGGCCGATACCCGTCCAGCCGAGTAAATCCAGCCCGGCGTTCTTCACATCAAACTTGCCGGCGTAGGAATTGATTTCACCACTCAGCGTCACAACTGAGCCGATGCCGAGCTCCTTCGCCGTTTTATTCAGCTTATCCGCGCCGAGCTCGATGGCGAGCTGCGCGAAGGTGGCGTTACAGCTTTTTGCCAGTGCGTCCTTAAAGTTGATAGCACTGCCATGGTCGGCGTTACAGACGATTTCCACACCCTGTTCGGGCTGATAGGCGCCGTGGCATTCCCACGTTCTGTCAAAAATATCGGGGATATTCTCAATCGCGCAGATGGCGGTGACAATCTTAAAGGTCGAGCCGGGGACGTAGTGCGCCGTCAGCAGACGGTTGATGTACGCGCCGGCATAATCCTCGTTGGTTTCCAGATCGTCGGGCGGGTTGTTGACGTCATAGGACGGCGAGGAAACGCAGCAGATGAGGTCGCCCGTCTTGTAGTTCACCACGCCGACGGTGCCCTTTCTGCCGTCCAGCGCCTCGTACGCCACCTCGCAGATTTCGCTGTCAATCGTCAGGCGCAGGTCGTTGCCCTTGCCGTAACGCTTGAGGTTATACACGCCGGAGAGCAGGCTGTAGCCCGTCAGCCGTGTGTCGTAAACCGACTGTACGCCGGTGGAAATAAAATTCTTTTTGTCGCCGACAATGTGCAGCGTTGCCTTTCTGGTGACACGGTTATCCGCATACACGCGCTCGCCGTCAATTGTCTGCGCCAGCGCCACACCGTCGGTATCATAAATCGTGCCCGCGCCGATGAGCTCGCCGTTGGAGTACATATGCTTGTTGTAGCGCTTCATCACCCAGTCGTCGCTGTTCTGCACGACGGTGACCACGAGAAACACAATGCCCACGATAAATAGGATGGACAAAAGCCAGAGGAAAATACCCCGTTTGGTAATCATTCTCATTTCGCCGCACCTCCTTTTTTCGAAGTGCCGATATAGCTGTAGGTGCGCACGTCCGCCGCTTTGATGAAGGCGAGAATCGCCCAGCAGCTGATCATCGAGGAGCCGCCGAGGGAAACGAACGGAATCGT
>CALGGQ010000143.1 GCA_937915775.1 uncultured Clostridia bacterium
TCGATGATTATTGATATCGGCGGCGGCACCTGCGATATCGCCGTGGTTTCGCTCGGCGGCATTGCGTCGTGCAAAAGCATCCGTATCGGCGGCGACGCGATGGATGAGGCTATCGTCAACTATCTGAAGCGCGAGCACAGCCTGCTCATCGGCGAGAGAACCGCTGAGGATATCAAGCTGAAAATCGGCTCGGCTGCGTCTTACGACGGCGAAGCCGCCATGGATGTCAAGGGCAGAAGCCTGGACGACGGGTTGCCGTCCTCTGTGGAGGTTACCTCTGCCGATATCCGCGAGGTGCTGAATGAGCCTGTGGAGATGATTATTGCCGCTGTCAAGGAAACGCTGGAGGTCACCCTGCCGGAGCTGGCAGCGGATATTATTGACCGCGGTATCTGCCTGACGGGCGGCGCCGCCAAGCTGCGTGGGCTGCGCTCACGGCTGGAGGAAGCCGTCGGCATTCCCGTGACGATGCCGGAAAATCCCGAAACGTGCGTGGCGCTTGGCACGGCAGTCAAACTGAGAAGGGCAAGATAAATGAAGCAGTTACTGAAAAGCAAGGGGCTGAAATTGGTGGCGGCAGTCGTTGTGCTGCTGGCTGTCGGCGCGCTGCTGGCAGGCGCCGTCGGTCACAGCGAAACCGCGCAGTCCGCCGTAGTCGGCACGGTGACGGCGCCGTTGCATTTTGCCGCGCAGAAAATCAGCAATGCCCTTGACGGTGTTTTCGGCGAGCTCAAAGGCAGCGCAGAATATGAAAAACGAATTAGCGCTCTGGAGGAGCAAATCGGCGATTACAAGGCGCAGCTCGCCGACTATGAGAGCCTGCGCAAGCAAAACGAGCTGTACAAGGATTTCCTGGAGCTCAAGGAGGAGAATCCCGACTATCAGTTTGCGGAGGTCTCCGTTATCGGGCGTGACAGTGCGGATATTTATAAATCCTTTACCGTCAGCAAGGGCAGCCTGAGCGGCATCAAGGAGGGCAACGCCGTCCTCTATAAAAAGAACCTTGTCGGCATTGTTGATAAGGTCTATCCCGATTACAGCGTGGTAAAAACCATTCTTGACCCCGATGTCAGCATCTCCGCTTATGAGATGATTTCGGGCGAGATTTCCTATGTGACGGGCAATGCGCGGCTGGCGCGTGAAAACAAGTGTAAAATGGCAAATTTATCCTCTGCGACGAACGTTGCCTACGGCTCGATTATCTGCACGGCAGGTATCGGTGGTACGGTGCCCAAGGGGCTGATTATCGGCAGCGTCAGCGCTATCGAGGACGAGCCTACCGATATTTCGTCGTACGCGGCGATTGTGCCGGAGGCAAATATCGACGATATTACCTCCTGCTTTGTGTTAACCGATTTCTGATTGAGAAGCAAGAAAAATGGAACTCACCAAACGCGAAAAGACAATTAAATACGGCGTCTATGCGCTGGTGATGGTAGCGGCTGCGCTGCTGCAGAATGTCGGCGGGCTGCTCCCGCAGGTGTTCGGCGCGCGGTGCTTTCTGCTGCTGCCCGTCGCGGTGCTGCTGAGCATCAGCGAGGACGAAACTGAGCGCGCCTCCAACGATGTAAGCCTGACCGTGGCGGATGACTATTGCTCAGTCTGGCCGTATGAGCTCGACTCACAGCTCGATATCGGACAGAGCGTAGAGATCACGCCGGAACTGCGTCACTATGCGGCAGACAGTGACGGCTACGACATCATCGAGGCTGTTGAGTTCTCTTGGGAGGATGTCGACGACAACTGCCTCTCGGTAGAACGGAAGGACGAAGACGGCACCACGTACATCATCACGCGAAAGGGCGATTGGGACACGGACTTCCAGCTCCGGGCCTCATGGGCCGACGGAGATGAGGACACGTGGTATCACCTCGACAGAAAGCATTACGAGGCTTCGTTCGCATGGGACAGCGACCTGACAGCCACGATGTCCGGTACCCCACTTCTCTTCAGCGACTACACGACCACGCTCGAGCTGAATACCGAGGAGCTTGGCAACGCGGCCTATGACGTCAGATGGGAGGTTGGCATCTCGGAGTATGACGAGGAGAACGACCAAGACGTGTGGACCTTCCTCCCCGAAGGTAGCTACCGCATAGATGGCACAAGCATCACGTTTGACGGCGAGGCTATCTCCGGCATCCGAGACGTTGTCGAACATGATGGCTTCAACGTCCACGCACGCCTCGTATACGGCACAGGCGAGGACGAGTTCCAGCTCTGCGACTGCTGGCAATGGGTCATCCTGTGCGAGCCATGCGATGAGCACGACTGGTTGCAGGGAAAGATCATCACCAATCCTTCGTGCGAGGAAGCTGGATCGAGAAAGCTCAAGTGCGACAATGAGGGATGCGGAGAGATTCGCCTCGGAGTAATTCCCGCAACGGGGCACACGCTTTCACAGGTTCCGCAGGTCGACCCGACACTCACCGCCGAGGGGACGAAGGCCCACTACAAGTGCGGCGTGTGTGGCAAGCTCTTCTCCGACGCCGCCGGCACGAAGGAAGTCACTCTTCGGAACCTGACCATCGCCAAGCTCGTCAACGTGGCCAACGCGGCCATCACCGTCGGCTCTGCGACCTACACGGGCAAGGAGCAGACCGTCACGCCCACGGTCAAGCTCGGCAGCACCACCCTCAAGTCCGGC
>CALGGQ010000144.1 GCA_937915775.1 uncultured Clostridia bacterium
CTATCATAAAATACCCCTTGAGCGCTTAATCTCAAGGGGTATTTCGACAGACTGACAGCCGCAGATAATCTCTGCGGCTGTGCTTTTTTCGGTGTGATAAGATGCAACAACCAAATTCTGATTGATAGGAGTATCAGTATATTCTTAATGAAGAGGTAAATACAGAAAGCAAAAAAGCGCGGAATTAAATAATCAAACGTAATAAACATAAATCGTTGTATTTGTTCATTGACAAATCGGTTAGCATATGCTAATATTTAAATAGTTAGGCATCGCTAACCACACAATATTTCAGGAGGAGACTATGGGCGGATTATGTTTATTTATCGGCGGAGCGCTGTTTGGCTCAGTCGGAATCAAGGCGTTAAAAAGTAAGCAGGCCATGAAGGTTTATACCGAACTGACAGCCGCTGCGCTCAGAGCTAAGGACAGCGCAGAGGTAACAGCGCAGTCCGTTAAGGAAATTGCAGGCGACGTGCTTGCCGACGCAAAGGCGCTTAACGAAAAACGCGCTGCCGAAGCAGCCGAAAAAGAGGCTGAAGGTGCAGTTATTGCAGACGCAGCAAACGCATAAGAAAGAAGCGGAGAATGGTGAATTCTCCGTTTTTTTGAGGAAATAGGATGAAATGCACGGTTTTACACGAAAACAAAGGAAGAATACGCGTTCATTTTGACCTTGCCAAGATGAGTTTAAAGCAGGCGGAATGTATTGAGGAATACTTTACCGCAAACGCTTTTGTTATCAAAGCAACGGTTTATGATAAAACCTGCGACGCAGTCGTTCTCTATCATGGTAGCAGAGAAGCGGTAATCGCACTGTTTGCCGCCTTAAAGATAGAAACGGCGGAGGAAAAATACCTGTCCGTCATAGCGGGCTCAAAGGAGATTAACCGCACCTACCGTGATAAAATTCTCGGCACGGTGTTGATTCGCTATGCAAAAAAACTGCTTCTTCCTGTTCAAATAAGAAATATCATCACCTCTCTGAAAGCGCTGAAATACATTATCCACGGTTTAAAATCCCTGCTCAGCGGCAAAATTGAGGTTGCCCTTCTGGATGCAACGGCAATAACGGTAGCGCTGCTGACGGGCGATTTTGAAACGGCGGGTTCGATTATGTTCCTGCTGAGAATCGGCGAAATTTTAGAGGAATGGACGCATAAAAAATCACTCAACGATTTAGCGCATTCTATGGCTATCAACGTAAAAACGGTCTGGGTGCTTGAAAACGGCACGGAAGTGCAAAAGGAAATCAATGAAATCAGCAAGGGCGACACGGTTATCGTTCGCCACGGCAGCATTGTTCCCTTCGACGGCAAGGTGGTTGCGGGCGAAGCGATGGTAAACGAAGCGTCCATGACAGGTGAGGCGCTTCCCGTCAGGAAAAATGAAGGCGCTTATGCCTTTGCAGGCACCGTTGTTGAGGAGGGTGAATTCCGTCTTGTTGTGGATAAAGTAAACGGTCAGGGACGGTACAGCCAAATCGCCTCCATGATTGAAAGCAGTGAAAAGCTCAAATCCTCAACGGAATCCAAAGCCTCCCACCTTGCGGACAGGCTCGTGCCTTACAGCCTGGGAGGAACGCTTTTAACCTATCTTCTGACAAGAAATATCACGAAAACCCTCTCTGTTTTAATGGTAGATTTTTCCTGTGCGCTGAAACTATCCATCCCCATTGTCGTTCTTTCCGCTATCCGTGAAGCAAGAAGCTACGGAATTTTAGTCAAGGGCGGAAAGTTCTTTGAAAGCGTTTCAAGGGCAGATACGCTCGTGTTTGATAAAACGGGAACACTGACCTATGCGCAGCCGACAGTAAGAAAAATCGTTACCTTTTCCGATCATGATGAAAACGAATGTCTGCGCCTTGCCGCTTGCCTGGAGGAGCATTTCCCCCATTCCATAGCAAACGCTGTTGTCAATGAGGCAATCAGGCGCAATCTCCACCATGAGGAGCGGCACTCCAAGGTGGAATATGTGATTGCCCACGGTATCGCCAGCTCCGTTGACGGTGAAAAGGTCATTATCGGCAGTTATCATTTTGTGTTTGAGGATGAGGGCTGTATTATTCCCGAAAAGGAAAAAGATAAATTCAATTTGCTTCCCGAGGATTGCTCTCACCTTTATTTGGCAAAGGCGGGCACGCTGATTGCCGTTATCTGTATTGACGACCCGCTGCGAAAGGAAGCCTATACAATCGTTGATAAGCTGCATAAAGCAGACGTTAAAAAAGTCATTATGATGACGGGCGATAACGAAAAAACCGCCTCTGCGGTTGCGAAAGTCGTCGGTGTTGACGCCTATTATTCGAGCGTACTCCCCGAGGATAAGGCAAACTATGTGAAGGCGGAGCAGGAGAAGGGACATACCGTTATGATGACGGGCGACGGCATTAACGATTCGCCTGCGCTTTCTCAGGCAGACGTCGGCATTGCCGTCAGCGAGGGCAGCGAGCTGGCAAGAGAAATATCCGACGTAACCATTTCCTCCGACAATATAGAGGCAATTCTCACGTTAAAGAAACTCAGCGACGCCATGCAGCGCAAAATCCGTTGGAATTACAGAACCATCATTTCCTTTAATTCCCTGCTGATTGCGCTCGGCTTGCTCGGCATCATTATGCCGACAACCTCAGCCACGCTTCATAATCTTTCCACGCTGCTTATCAGCCTGATTGGTATGCGCAATCTGCTGAAATCAGGGGAGGATACAGAGGGTGATTAAAGAAATTCTCGGAACTGTCGCCGGAGTTTTATTTGTTATTATTATCGCTGCCTTCTGCGTTTTCAAAATGATTGAATCGCGGAAAAGGGGCGAGCTCTGCGAATGTATAGGCGACTGTGAAAAATGCAAAATAAAATGCCGTAACAATCCCTTGTATTACGGCAATGCCGCGCCAAAAGGCGAGGTAAAATATGAACCGATTAAAGAGGAATATAAAAAGCGGCTGCTGTATAAGCTCGGCATGGCGGGAATATATCTGAGCTTTGTTATGGTTATTGTCGGTACGCTCGGCTCTATGTTTCACTATGACGACGCCAGAATGTTAATTTTCGTCGGATCGTACGTCGGGCTTTGCAGTTATTGGCTGACAGCGCTTGCTCAAAAGCTTGAAGCAAGAAAAAGCAGAAGGAAGGAAAAGCAAAATGAAAACAGAAAATAACCGAAAAAACCAACTGCCTGTTTACGGCGTTGGCCCGCTATACGGTTTCGGCATTTCCGCCGTCAGCATTTTGTTTATCGTGCTGTCGAAGAAAGTGTTCAGGACGGGCGCTGCCTCAGGGCTGAAAATCCCGTTTGTTATTTTTGGGATTGCGTTTATTCTCGGCGGAATTGCCATATGGTTATCTGCTGTTATCCTTGCTAAAATTGACGACGGTATAAAAACAAACACACTTGTAACGCACGGAATCTATGCCTATTGCCGCAATCCGATTTATACGGCGGTTACCTTTGTCAATATCGGCGCATTGCTGATAGCCAATAACTTATGGCTGTTGCTTTTGCCGTTTTGTTACTGGGCGTTTATGACAGTTTTAATGAAGCACACTGAGGAAAAATGGCTTTACGATATGTTTGGCGAAGAATACGCCGCATACTGCAAAAAAGTAAACCGCTGTATCCCCTGGAGGAAAAAGAAATAAAATTAAAATACAGAATTCTTAAAAAAGTAATGCTCGCTTATAGTATAATTAACCCGACAAATAGGGTTTTAAGGAGAAAAGACTAATACTTTTAACTATTTTTCTTTCCATAGTGGTTTGTGCGGCTGTGTCGCTTATGATGATATCAGGCATAGCGTTTATTCAGGATATAAAAATGTTTTCTTCGGCGCCTAAGGAAGCAAGAGAGGTGCTGATTCCCAGAGACAAGGAATTATTTTACGGTGCAAGAACCATCGGCTGGGTAATGATGATATTCAGCTTTTTAATGATTCTTGGCTCTTTGGTAATTGCCATTTGGGATGGATTCAGAAGCGGATTTACATTCTGGCAGTTTTTTACAAGACTTGTTATCATGTTCACCGTATATAAGGTCTATGATATGGTATTCTTCGACTACTTTTTGCTTATGAAGTTTCATTTTTTCCAGCATTATTATCCCGAAATTGAAAGTGCGTTTGAAGGCAGAAAATACGGTTTTAATATCAAGAGTCAATTGTTAAAGCTTTTCGTTGTGTTTCCGGCAATATCTGCACTTGCGGCATGGATATGCACATTATTTTGAAATGATAACAAAAAATGAAGGCAAGGAGTGAAATTCATTCCTTGCCTGTTTGTTATAAGTTAAACGATGTTGTTATTTGCCTCAAAAATCTTTCTGCAATCGGCGAGAAGGTCTGATGCTTTTTCCATACAAGAAAGAGCTTTGTTTCAAGCCTCGGCGTCAGAGGGCGAAATACAAGCCCGCTTTCTGCTGATGTATCCACCAGTTTGTCAAAGGTGAGCAAATAGCCGAGCTGTTCCTTTGCGAACAACGACGCATTATAGGAGAGCTTGAACGAGCCTTCAAGGTGCAGCTGTTCCATTTTATCCTTTGCCCAGTTCGGTATATCCTTCTCCCAGCCCTGTCCTGAGCAAAACAGGGGCAAGCCGATAAGGTCCTCCGCACGGATGGCTTTTTTCTTGGCAAGCGGTGCGTCCGCAGGCATCACCACGCCCCATATATCCCCTTTCGGAAATACAAGCGATTCGTATTTGCTGCGGTCGGGAACTTCTGCAAGCACGGCAAAATCAAGCAGTCCCTTGTCAAGCTTTTCCGCAACCTGCTCTGTATCGCCGCTTGTGATATGATAGTGAAGATTAGGATAGCTTTGCTTAAATTTGTTAATCTCACGCACAAGATAACGGATTTGATAGGACTCAGCTAAACCGAAATAAAGCTCGCCGCCCGTGATATCGTCAAGCGATACAAATTCCTTTTTAATTTTATCCGCCATGCTGATAAGGTCCTCGGCTCTGTCACGGAGCAAAACACCTTCTTCCGTCAGTTTTATGCTGAAACTGTGGCGTATAAACAGCTTTTTGCCGAGCTCGTCCTCAAGTGATTTTAACGCCTTTGAGAGCGTTGGTTGCGTAACGTGCAGCTGCTCAGCAGCTCTCGTCATATTTTCCTCTCTTGCCACCGCAAGAAAATATCTGAGCGTGCGTATTTCCATAATGAACTCCCTCTGATATTCCGAATGCGAATATCACGATATTCATTATAGCAATTTGCAAAGAATAATGCAAGATGGTAAAATATAATCAGGAAATAATATAGGAGGAATATATTATGCTAAAAACGGAAGAATTAACACTTGTGAAAGAGTGGGACAAAACCTTCCCCAAAAGCGATAAGGTGGAACACAGCAAGGTAACCTTTGTAAACCGTTACGGTATTACGCTTGCTGCCGATATGTATGTACCAAAAGGAAAAGAGGGCAAGCTCCCTGCAATAGCGGTCAGCGGTCCCTTCGGCGCAGTGAAAGAGCAGTGCTCAGGCCTTTACGCACAGAATATGGCAGAAAGAGGCTTTTTAACGCTCGCCTTTGACCCATCGTTTACCGGAGAAAGCGGCGGCACGCCAAGATATATGGCGTCCCCTGATATTAACACCGAAGATTTTATGGCGGCGGTTGATTTTCTTTCGCTGAACGAAAGAGTTGACGCGGATAAAATCGGCATTATCGGCATCTGCGGTTGGGGCGGTCTTGCAATCAATACCGCTGCACTTGATACAAGAATTAAGGCAATCGTTGCTTCCACGATGTACGATATGACAAGAGTGAATGCTAACGGCTATTTTGACTCCGAGGACAGCGAAGAGGCACGCTATGAAAAGAAGGCGGCTATGTGTGCACAGCGTATTAAGGATTATGCCGCAGGCGAATATACCCTCGGCGGCGGTGTTGTTGACCCGCTTCCGGATGACGCGCCTTTCTTCGTAAAAGACTATCACGATTATTACAAGACGGACAGAGGCTATCACGCCCGTTCACTCAATTCAAACGGCGGCTGGAATATTATCGGCTGCGAGTCCTTTATGAATCAGCCGATACTCAAATACTCCAACGAAATTCGTAGCGCCGTTATGATTATGCACGGCGACAAGGCGCACTCCTTCTATTTCGGCAAGGACGCTTATGAAAATATGATTAAGGACAGCAAGTATGCCGACAATAAGCAGTTACTTGTTATAGAAGGCGCAGTTCATACCGACCTTTACGACGGCGGAAATTATAACGCAATCCCGTTTGATAAGCTGCAAAGCTTCTTTGAGGAAAACCTGAAATGAGAAAGGTTATTATCGTTTCGCTTTCGCTTTTACTCTTATGTCTAACGGCTTGCAGCGCAAAACAGGAAAGCGTCGTAACCACCACTACACAGACGATTACAACAGAGCAAACCGAAACAACAAAGGAAAGAGAAATGACGCAGTTAATGCTGAAAATAGAAGGACAGGAAATTGCTGTTCAGTGGGAAGAAAACGAAAGCGTTGAAGCCTTAAAGCAGCTGGTAACAGAAAGCCCTGCCCAAATTAATATGTCTATGTACAGCGATTTTGAGCAGGTCGGCGCTATCGGCAGCAGTCTTCCGAGAAATGACGTTCAGATGACAACGCAGGCAGGTGATATTGTATTATATCAGGGTAATCAAATCGTCATCTTTTACGGCTCTAATTCATGGAGCTATACAAAGCTCGGACGCATTAAGAATTTGTCGCAAAAGGAATTGACAGAGCTACTCGGCAACAGCGATGTCAGCATAACCTTGTATCATGAATAACAAATCACAGCCGCAGAAACTCTCTGCGGCTGTACTTTTTGTTTTCGGTGTGTTATAATAAGCTCAACAAATCGGGATTTGCGAGGAAGATTATGATAGATATACTTAAACTCAGTAAACAATATGCTGTACGTAAAATGGATGATTCAGACATTGATAGGATACTGAATCTTTGTTACGGCAATACCCTGTTTTATCAGTACTGTGAGGCTAATCCTACAAAAGAGCAAATTCTTAATGATTTACATATGACACCGCCGAATACAGTTTTATCCGATAAGTATTATGTTGGCTTTTTTGAAAACAATACGCTGGTAGCCGTTATGGATTTAATCGACGGATATCCGAATAAGGAAAATGCTTTTATCGGCTTTTTTATGATGAATATAGAATACCAGGGAAAACAAATAGGAACGGCTATTATTAGTGAGGTCGCTGAATACCTGAAATCAATCGGCAAGGTGTCCGTTCAGTTAGCGATTGATAAAAGCAATCCGCAATCAAATCATTTCTGGAAGAAAAACGGTTTCGTTGTCATAAAAGAAGTTGACAGGGATGGATGGACTCTATTGTTGGCAGAAAAAACACTTTAACAAATCGTGAGTTATATCCCAATCATTGACAATAAAACAATCTTCTAGTATAATAGTAAAAAATAAAACAGACGCCCGTTGCTACCGAGTAGCGGGAACCACGTCATTTCTTTACCGTCAGGTCTTAGCAGGTAAGAAATGACGTGTTTTATTTACGGAGGTTTCTTATGAAGTGGGTTTATCTTATCATGGCAGGGATTTTAGAAATCACATGGGCTGTTGCTATGAAAAAGTCTGAGGGCTTTACGCTCCTCGTTCCGTCAATCATTACAGGCGTGGGGTATATTGCCAGTGCGGTTTTTCTTTCACTTGCACTGAAACAGCTGCCGTTAGGAACGGCTTATGCAATATGGACAGGAATGGGCATTGTCGGTACAGCAGTACTGGGCGTATTCCTTTTTCACGAAAAGCTGTCGGTTCCGCAAGTAATCTGTGTTATTCTGATTGTAATAGGCATAGTCGGACTAAAACTATTATCAAAAGAATAATGTGACAGAATCATTTAATAATACTCAACTGAGACTTCTCATTTTTAGAGATGACATAACGAAGGCAAGGAATGAAATCATTCCTTGCTTTTCTTTTGACTTGGTATGTGATATAATGAACTCGACAAATCGTGATTTGTCGGGCAAAGCCCGACAGCGATATAAATCCTGGCGGATTTGCGATATACAGGTATGTGCGATATACTGATGCGCGATATGTGCCTGCGGCACGTGTTTTTAAGGATTTATATCATATCGCATTTTGCATAGCAAAATATATCGCTATTTGTTTTACAAATTATATCGCGTTGTTTTCAACATATCGCCAATTTCTGATTTATAAGACAAGGCAACGGAGCACTCCGTTGCTTTTTTATGTTGACAAAATATTGGAAAGTGTATATAATGTATCTGCAAGTGATACAAGTTAAAAGGAGGGCTTTCAATGTATTCTGCAAAGAAAATGATACAAAAAAGAAGAAGCGTGCGTTCTTTTAACGGAACGCCGTTAAGCGAGAAAGATAAACAGGCGCTGCAAGCATTTGTCAGCGAACTGAAAAATCCCTTTGGCGTGCCGATAGATTTTCAGTTGCTGGGAACAAAGGCGTATGGGCTTTCAAGTCCTGTCATTGTCGGCGAGGACACTTATCTTGCGGCGAAGGTATCCAAACAAAAGAATTATGAAATCGCTTTCGGTTACAGCTTTGAAGCGGCTTGTCTGTTTGCCGAGTCGCTTGGCTTGGGTACGGTTATGCTTGCCGCCTCGCTCAGCCGTGATGCGTTTGAAAAAGCGGTAGAGCTTAAAGACAACGAGGTGTTACCTCTGGCAAGTCCTGTAGGCTATCCTGCAGACAAGAAAAGTATTCGTGAAGCCTTGATGAGAAAAGCGCTGAAAGCCGACGAGCGCATTCCGTTTAAGGAACTGTATTTTAATAGCGACTTCACAACAACGCTTTTAAAGGAAACTGCAGGCGTTTTTGCCGAAGCGCTTGAAATGGCACGCTTAGCGCCGTCAGCTGCCAATAAACAGCCTTGGCGTGCAGTTGTTGCGGGAGATACAGTACATTTCTATGAAAACAAAACTATGAAGGATAGTTCACTCGGAGACGTTCAGAAGGTTGACGTCGGTATAGCTCTTTGTCATTTCGATTGGACGATGCAGGAGGAAGGACATGAGGGCGCTTTTATGGAAGCAAATCCTCATCTTGAAACGCCCGAAAATTATGAGTACATCATTTCTTACGAAAGGAAAAGCTAATGGATACAAGGTTTTCAACCGCTTTGCATATGCTCATCCTCATATCAGAAGCTGAAATTCCGATGACCTCGGAACAAATTGCAAATAGCGTAGGAACAAACGCGACCTATATCCGAAAAATTGCCGGTCTGCTGAAAAAGGCAGATATCATTGAAAGCAGGCAGGGCGTCAGCGGATTTACCCTCCTTATACCTGCCGGTCAGCTTACGCTGTGCAGGATTTATCAGGCAGTTAATGAAAGCAGCCGCGTTCATCTGTTTGATCTGCATCAAAACCCAAATGACGCATGCATTGTGGGTAAGCATATTAAGCCCATTCTTGAAGTTGAGTTTTCTTCCCTGGAAAGCGTTATTACGCTGGCGCTGAACGGAAGAACGCTTAAAGATATTATTGAGAATATGAGAAAAAGGAGTGAAGAGGTATGAAAGCAGCAGTTCTGAAAGAATATAACAAAAAGAACCTGAATCTTGAAATAAAGGATATACCCGTTCCGCAGCCGAATGATAACGAAGTATTAATCAAGGTTATGGCAGCAGGCGTCAACCCACTGGATAATATGATCACCCGTGGTGAAGTGAAACTCATTGTACCGTATAAAACGCCGCTTGTTATGGGTAATGAATTATCGGGCATTGTAGAAACTGTCGGTAAAAATGTCACGCAGTTTCAGGTAGGCGACAAGGTTTACGGAAGAATGCCGCTTGGCAAAATCGGTGCCTTTGCCGAATATGCCGCTGTCAATGAAAAGGCGCTTGCCAAAATGCCGGAATATTTGTCGTTTGAGGAGGGCGCGTCTGTTCCGCTGACGGCGCTGACTGCACAGCAGGCACTTGAACTGATGGAACCGAAAAAAGACGAAACGATCTTTATTTCAGGCGGTACCGGCAGTCTCGGTGCAATGGCAATTCCTATTGCAAAAGCGATGGGGTTAAAGGTCATCACAAACGGCAACGGTGATAATGAGGACAGAGCCCGCATACTTGGTGCAGACCAATTCATTGATTACAAAAAGCAGGATTATGCAGCTGTCATCAGTAATGTGGATTATGTACTGGATACTCTCGGCGACAGAGAGCTGCCCAAGGAATTTACCGTGTTGAAAGACGGCGGTGTTCTTGTATCGCTGAGAGGTTTGCCGAACGGTGAATTTGCAAAAAGAGCGGGACTATCGGGCATAAAACAACTGATGTTTGGTATAGTCGGCAGAAAATACGATAAAATGGCAAGGAAAAGGAATCAGCAGTACCATTTTATCTTTGTTCACGAGGACGGCAAAGGGCTGAGCAAAATCAATGAGATGTTCAGCGAAATTCATCTTGAACCCTCGGTTGATACCGTTTACAGTCTTGAAGAAATCAACAAAGCATTAAGTAAAGTTGCCGGCGGAAAATCAAAAGGAAAAACCGTTATCAAAATAGAATAGCGAAACTATTTTCATATTTTTAAGGGAGGACAAAGTATGACAATAGGGTGTGTTGACGTCGGTGGAGGCGTAAGAGATATTTACGGCGCAGGCGTATTTGATTACTTTATGGATGAAGGAATCATATTTGATTACTGTATCGGCGTATCAGCAGGAAGCGCAAACTGCGCAAGTTATGTTGCGGGACAACGCGGCAGGAACAAGCATTTTTATCTGGATTATCTGATAAGAAAAGAAGCTATCGGAACAGCGAAGTATTTACGCACGGGTTCGTTTGTAGATTTAAACTATGTTTACGGTACATTGAGCAATGAAGGCGGCGAAAACCCGCTTGATTATTTATCTCTCACAGAAAGCAAAACGGATTTGACAGTCGTTGCTACGGATGCAAAAACGGGAGACGCTGCATATTTCGATAAACACAAGGATATGGCACAAAACGATTACAGAATACTGATGGCTTCAAGCTGTCTGCCCGTTTTTTGCAAGCCGATTACAATTAAAGGTAAACAGTATTATGACGGCGGCTTGTCTGACCCTATTCCGTATCAAAAGGCATTTGAAAACGGATGTGATAAAGTCATTATTATTCTTACGAAGCCCGTTGACGCTATGCTTAACCAAAACAGAAACGCCCTCGGCGCGTCTGTACTGAAAAGAAAATATCCGCAGTTTTCCAAAACAATGAAGGCTGCTTCGGACGTCTATTCAAGTCAGCTTAAAGAGGCGCTGCAATTGCAGGAGGAAGGAAAAGCGTTAATACTTGCGCCCGATGATATTATGGGACTCGGCACGTTAACACGCGATAAGGATAAACTGCTTAAGCTGTATGAAAAAGGTTATCACGACGCCCAAAAGATTAAACCGTTTTTAAGCCTATGACGCTGTTCATATACTACAATAATACAATAAATCTACTTTAAGGTAGAAGTAATTATATTTTGAGGTGGAAATATGACGTTTTTAGAATTAGCAAAGGAAAGATATTCAGAAAGGTATTTTGATTCAAAGCCGATAGAGCCTGAAAAGCTTGTTTTAATACTGGAAGCAGGACGTATTGCGCCAACAGGATGCAACTATCAACCGCAGCGTATTTATGTAATTCAAAGTGAAAATGCTATGAAAAAGGCTGTATCAACAAAGGCGTCCCTTTGCGGATGCCCCACCGCTTTACTTGTATGCTATGACGTTAATGAGGTTTGGAAAAACCCTCGTGACAGATACTTTGAAAACTATAACTGCGGCGAGCAGGATGCAAGCATTGTTGCGGCAAATATGATGTACGAAGCGGAAGAATTAGGCGTTCACACCTTGTGGATAAGAGGCTTTGACGCAAAGGAAGTCATCGACGTTTTTGAACTTCCCGAGAATCATATACCGGTAATGATGTTAGCGCTTGGCTATCCTTCTGAAAACAGTCATCCTGCACACCTGCATGGTAAACGCAAGGCTTTAGAAGAAACTGTTAAGTATATATGATGAAATATAGATGTCTAAAATTTACCTGTCAGTAAAGCAATCAATATGTACAGAAAACAACAATTTCATCTGTGAATCATTTTGCTATCTTTTGCCTTAAAGTGTAGAAGATAATGCAACATTCGTGAGTAGTAAAACCATCACCAAAGA
>CALGGQ010000145.1 GCA_937915775.1 uncultured Clostridia bacterium
CATCAGCTTTTCAATATCCGCAGGCACCGCGGTAATATCCGTGCCGTCATTGCGCTCCTTTGAACCTGCACGCTGCATCACCGGCTCGCTCTCCTCGGGCGGGATGTTAGTAGTATCAGCTGTGAGCGGCGGAATATAAGCGGATAATTTTGACTTTGCGCTTTCAGCGAGATAATCGGGAGAGGCAAACGGTATCAGCACAGAGGACACCACGTCCGCTGCGGGCGACAGCGCCGGCAGAAAATGAATCAGCACGCCGACGCAGCTGAACAATATAATGGTATTAAATAATAAGATAATACTGCTTTTACGCATAAAGACACCTTATATAAATTATTTACCATTATATATATGCTGAAAATTCAGCGTCTATCCCACGAGCGCATACAAATCCCTGGCATCAATCCCGCGGTGCAGACAGACATTGATGCCCATCCCGATGAGCTTGGCGCCCTGCTCGGTAATGCGGTCAATCTCTCGCGGGGTGACAAAGGTTCCCGCCGCATCGGGCTGATTGGTGATGACAGCGGTGCTGACAACGGTCGGAATACCGATTGCCACCACCGGCACGCCGACGGTTTTCAGCGAAATTTCATTGCGGTGGTTGCCGACGCCGGACCCCGGCGCAATGCCGCTGTCCGAAAACTGCACGGTCGTACCGAGGCGATCAACGGAGGAAGCGGCAAGCGCGTCCACGGTGATGATGCAGGACGGCCTGACCTGCGCGGCAACGCCCTGAATCAGCTCGGCGCTTTCAATCCCCGTTTCGCCGAGCACGCCGGTTTCAATGCTCGACACGCAGAACAGCCCCTCCAGCCCTGCCGTCTGCTTCAGGTCGTCCACAATGTGACGGGTAGAAAGCACATAACACCCTGTTTTCGGCCCGAGCGCATCAGCGGTGATATGAATATTACCAAGTCCGGCGACCAGCACGGAGGTCATATTTGGCGGCAGCACACTGCGCAGCACCTCGGCAAAGGCAGTGAGCCGTCCATCAAAAATATCCGTATCGTTCACAAAGGAATTTACGCGCAGCGTGACGTATTTTCCGACAGGCTTTCCCAGCGCCGCAGCGCCGTTTTCATTCGTCACGCTGACGGTGGTGACGTTCCCCTGCTCTCTGACAATGACGCCTTCCAGCTGCGTCGTTTCCTTTTCCTCATAGCATTCCACAGCCAAATCCGTGCGGTTTTCCATCCTTTTCACCTGCATTTTTTCAAAATTTCATTAAAAGTATACCCAAAAATAAAAAAATGCTTGCAATTTCAGACAGCGTGTGATAATATGTTTAGGCGTAGCGGACTGAATTGACCGTGTTAAGATTCAGCCCGAAAGTAAAAAGCATTCACCTTTCACTGTCACGGAATGCTGTAAGATTAAGTCAGATAAAGGAGTATCCGCATGGCTAATATTAAATCTGCAAAGAAGAGAGTCAAGGTAAATCAGAAGAAGGCTGCTATCAACAAGTCACGCAATTCTGCGCTTAAGACTGCTATCAAAAAGGCAAACGCTGCGATTGAAGCAAATGCAGACAACAAGGAAGAGGCTGTTAAGACCGCTATCAAGAAGATTGACCAGGCTGCCAGCCACAACCTGATTCACAAGAACTGCGCTGCCAGAAAGAAGAGCAACCTTGCTTCCAAGCTCAACAAGGCATAAGATTTGCTTAACAAAGGCTTCCGTATGACGGAAGCCTTGTTTTTTTGCTTGACTTTACAGGAGATTGAGATATAATATAATTGATACGAAAAATTACAGGAGGTTCATACTATGACTTTGAAAAAGATTGCCAAAATTGTTGCGGTTATCGCGGCGCTCTGCGCGCTGGCAGCCGCCGTCTATTTTGCCGTCAAGAAGCTCACCGGCAAGGAAAAGCCCGAATACTTTGACGACAATGATTTCTTTGAGTGCGATAACGAGCTGGAAATCATTGAGGTAAAGGACGAGGAGGAAGCTCCGGCTGAGGAGGCTCCCGCAGAGGAAGCACCGGCCGAGGAAGAAAAACCCGCTCCGAAAAAGAAGGCTAAAAAGGCTGAATAATTCGATGGATTAGGCGGTGGCAGCACCGCCTTTCTTTTTTAGGAGGAACAAAATGTATCATTGCGGATTAGTGCTCGAGGGCGGCGGCGCCAGAGGTATCTTCACAGCGGGCGTGCTGGACGCGTTTTTGGAAAATGACATTGCATTTCCCTACGTCATCGGCGTTTCGGCAGGCAGCTGCAACGGCGTGTCCTTTCTCGGCAAAAACAAAGGACGGTACCACGATATCGTTATCCACTATTTTAACGACAAGCGCTATATGAGCGCAAAGAACGTCCTGAAAAGCGGAGAATATATTAACAGCGACTGGGTATACGGCGAGCTGACCTATCAGCTCTGCCCGCTCAACCAGGAGGAATACGAGCAGTCCGGCGCGGTATTCTGCTGCCCTGCCGTCAACGCCAAAACAGGCAAAACGGAATACTTTTACCCCAAATCCTTCCGCAGCGGCTGCGCTGAGGTGCAGGCAAGCTGCTCGATGCCGCTGGTGACCAAAGGCACTGTCATCGGCAATCAGTTGTATTTTGACGGCGGCATCATTGATTCCATTCCGCTGGAGCGTGCCTTTGACGACGGGTGCGAGCGCGCCGTAGTCATTCTTACGCAGCACAAGGGCTATGTGAAAAAGCCGGTGAATCCGCGTGTCGGACGGCTGCTGAGGCAGTATCCCCTGCTCGCGCAGGCAGTGCTGGAGCGGCATAAGACCTATTCGCAGCAGCAGACCTACGTTACCCAGGCGGAGCTGAACGGCAGCGCTTATGTCATCCGTCCTGCCGCACCGCTGCACTGCTCCTCACTCGAGAAAGACACGGCAAAGCTCGAAGCCATCTACCGTCTCGGCTACCGGCAGGGGCTGCAGGAAGCAGACAGGGTGAAGGCATTCATCAAGTAAAAAAATGAAGCGCCGTGGTAATTCGGAGCTTGTCGGCAATGCCGACAGTGCGAAAAATGTAATTGTTGGGGGAAACTCACCTAAAACAATGCCGTACGCAGATAAATTAAGAGGCGACTTTTGTCGCCTCTTTACTTAGATGATGGTATGATTTACTGTAATGCGTTTTTCAGATAGTCCAGCGAACAGGCTCTGAATTGCTCCAGCCTTTCGTCAACTGCCGCCCAGTTGATACCCTTGTCGATATCAAAGGTTAATTCCTTGTCATACACTACGCGGTCGCTGAGACCGAGGGTTTCAAATAAATCCATCAGTTTCAGGCTCTGCTCCGCCCTTAAAAACGCCACAAACGGCTTATGAAACAGGATGGAGAAAATGGCGGTTGGAAGGAATTGGTGACCACATATGCTGCATTTCTTACTTGGTCAATAAACTCCAGCGGTCCGTCGGAATATACATCCTCCGCATTATCCTCGTTAAAACGGTTAACATCGGAAAAGTACCGAATCGGAAGGTTCTTCTCCACGGCAAGACGTCTTACATACTGCACGGCGTTTTTCTTTTTATCCAGAAGATTGACATAAATATATGCCTCATCGGATATGACCGGAGCAAAGGCAAAGTCCTCTGCCCGGCAGAGCAGCACCGGATCACAGCAATGCACAATCTCTTTCTCTGTCAGCGGCTGCAAAAACACCTGTGCGCTTTTTTCCCTTACGGAGAGAAAATCAAAGCGGTTAATACCGGCCTGATAAGCACCCGTAAGCGGTTGCAGCAGCTCCGCTTTATCCGTTGCAATCGCAGCGGCATAGGCTACCTTTCGGATATTCTTATCCGTATTCTCCAGGCAACCAAGGAAATAGACCTCGGGAAACAGCCTGGCGTACTCAGGGCGAAAAACAATATCGCTTCCCACGATAATAATATCAAGCGTTTCTGCCAGCGTTTGAAATTCCGCCGGGCTGTCGGTGAAGCCGAGGATAGAAATATACTCCTGTTCAAAGCAGTCAAAGCGTTGCTTTCTGGTTGCCGTCAGCGCTTCGTTATGCAGCGCCTGCGCCATGCGGTTAACAAGTTTTTTCTTTTGCTCAACGGCAAACCGCCTACCTGACTGAAAGAGTGCAACCGGACTTTTCCATTTCGAAACGCCGTCTAAAATGCGCTTTTCCTCATGGTTTTCATTGACGATAATGCCAACCGCGTCCGCCTCGGGTAACAGTTCCCTTACCTTTTCCTGTAATGCCCACGCCAGCAGCTTGGCACCGTAATTTTCCTTCTGTGAAATACAGAGAATTCCCACTCTCACGGATACAACCTCTTTTTATATACTATTGCTTTGTGACGGTTTTTGCCGGAAGGAAGCTGCCGTCCGCTTTGTCGAAGGTAATCGTTACCGTATCGCCCTTCGCAAGCAGGAGCACCTCCATCTGGTCGGCAACCTTGATGTAATAATAGGTGCCGTTCACCTGCAGGTAGTAAACCGTATTGCCGTCGTTGACGGAGGACTTGATGTCCGTGATTTCGCCCGTTACGGTCTGCTCCTCAGCAGTGTCCGCCGGCTGCGGATTCTCGGTGTTTTCAGCGTCGGTATTCTCCGCCGTATCGCCGGACTCGGTTTCATCCACCTTATAGTCCTCGGCATCGGCGCTTTCATCCACCTTGCCCTTGTCCTTGAGCGCGTCGATATAGTTCGTCACTGCGGCGTTGAGCGCCTTGGCGTCGCTCTTTTCCACATCGAGCAGGCCGGTGCCGACAATCGTTTTATCATCAAGGTTGACAAGCGCGTAGCCCTTGACGGTATAGCTGTCGCCATACAGGGACATAAAGTACGTCGGCTGCCCTTCAATATCCAGCAGAATCGGGAAAATGGCGCGGTAGCCGTAGTTCTGCACCGCATCGCGCGCGGATTCCTGCGCGGAGGTTTCCGTTGCACCGCCGTTCTTATAATAACGCGTTTCCTTCGTTCGCTGGTTGCAGAGAATAAAGCCGAAGTTCGAGGAGTCAGATTCGCTCGAGGTAACGCCTGTGTAAACCCAAACGTCGTCGTCCAGCGCAATGTTGCCGCTGCCGGTGGAGGCGACGTTCACATCCTTGCGGAAGAACACGGAGTTCCAGAAGCCGTTGCTGAGCCTGCCGTGGTAGTTATACTGTTCCAGCACCAGGCGCTCACTGTACACCACGTCAATCCAGTTGAGCGATTCATCTGTTCTGACGGTGTCAATGCTGTAGTATTCGCTTTCGCCGTTCAGCGCGTCCGTAATGATCACACCCTTGACATCCGTGCCGCCGAACAGGCCGATGGTCTTATCGAGCACCGCGGTAATCCAGTAAGGATGGGCATCATCGTCAATCTCAAAATTCGGGATATCAAGCAGCGCCGTCGGATACTGGAAGCGCAGATGGCGCAGCAGCTTTTCATTAAACAGCTCCGTCGGGGAATACTTAATGCCCTCGCCGAATTTTTCCACGCAGTTGACAACCTGCACCTTCTGGCTGACAAGGTCAATGAGCATATACGCCGGCAAGCCGTCCTTCGTATTGCTGAGCCAGCGGAACACGTCGGCATATTCGAGATATGCCACGCGCACGGGCGTGCCCTTATAGTTAATCTGGGTGGAATTCAGGGTTACCACATACTGGGACATATATTCATCCAGATAACCGAGCTGCTGGTCCGCCAGCACCTTCGCGGTGGTCGCGTCCAGTCGCGGCACCTCGTCATACTTGACGTTTTCAAAGTCCTCGGCATAGCTGCTGTTCGTGACCTGCATAATATTGCTGTACGCCTTAGCGCGGAACAGCGTGGCGCCGACCAGCCAGCCGACAAGCATCACGAGGATAATCACGCCCACCATTATCAGCGGGATAACGGATTTCCTTTTGGCATATTCCTTGCGCTCTACCTTTTTGCGCGCACCGATTAACCAATAGAAAATCGCGCAGAAGATGACGATAAGCGCAATAACAAACAGATACAGCTCCGACGATTTCGGGTTCAGCGCCGGAAAATTGGCATAGTAAAGCGCCGCACCGGCAATCAGCGTCAAGACACAGGAAAGCAGCACCTTCAGCCCGACTTTCGGCGGGGTGACCACTACCTCCACATCATCGCCCGACGGCCATTTGATTTTTGACTTGAAGTTTTCAA
Source organism: uncultured Clostridia bacterium (assembly GCA_937915775.1). GTDB lineage: Bacteria > Bacillota > Clostridia > Oscillospirales > Acutalibacteraceae > Eubacterium_R. The sequence continues at coordinate 6,081 of CALGGQ010000145.1, forward strand.
TCACTTCATCGGCGTCAAAATCCATATTCGGTATTTTATCACTCATACTGATTTCTCCAATTCATAAAGATGGTATCATTATACTATATTTAAAACCAAAATACAATATAGAAAAAACAGGCGGTCGTCTGACCGCCTGTTATCGTTTCAGTTTAGCCTCTGGTAATCTCTCTTGACTTCATCAGGAAATCATCGGATGCCGGGAAGGTGTTGGTGTATTCAAGGTCCATCGTTGCGCTCTTATCCTTGATAATGGTAACGTTTGCGTGCGTGATATCAAGGTGCGTTTTCATAATGTAATAAGCCTTGGTAACCTCCTTGGAAGCGGTGTCAACGGTGATTTCGCCGTAGCCGCCCTTATAGGTAACCGTGATATTGTCGTTCGCATCGCCCTGAGAGAAGGACAGAACACTGATCTGATCAACTGTGCCGGTGATATCGCCGAGAACGTTGAAGAAACGTCCCTGGGAATCCTGGTCAGCGAAGGAAAGCTCTGCAGCCTTGGGCTGAATCGTGATGGTGATGGTGCCGTCGCCGTTATCCTTAACATTGCAGGCAAGTACATCATCAGCCGTCAGATGGGATTCCAGCTGAGAAAGCTGGGTGCCGCCGGGGCCGTCATCTCTGTAATCGTAAACCGGGTCTCTGTTGGCGGCAGGCGGTAAGCCCTTCGGTGAGCCGTTGAACAGGCTGCCCATAATGCTCGGAACGAGCTTCATGATGGTGGCATTCTCTTTGCCGTCAACCAGCAGAGAAGCAATCTTTAAGTCCTCATCGCCGAGAAGCTTATAATACTGCTTTGCCTCGCCCTTTTCGGTATAGGGAGCGGTTAAGGTCTTGTTGTAATTGAACACCTCAACATAGTACTTCACAACATCTTCCACAGAGGTGAATTCGATGCCGCCGTAGGTGCCGGCTTCAAACGTATCAATTACAATCGGGTCGCCCTCAGCGGAAGTAGCGCCGCCCTCTTCGGTACCGGAGGTTCCTGCTTCGGAGCCGCCGTTTTCCCAATCGCCGGACTTCACTTCATGGATAGCCTTAATCGTACTGTTGGTGACATAATTTAACTTTGCACAGCCGGCAAGCGTCGCTACCAGAACGGCAACAAGCGCAAGACATGCAATTACTCTAAAGGTTTTCTTCATCTTTGGGATTCCCCTTTCAAACTTAATATGCTCCGACAATCGAAAATTGCAGAAAACATTACATAATAAATTTATTATAAAACAGCCGAAAAGTCAATAGAAAATCGTAAATATTTTATAAAAGATTGATTTTTCACCTTGACAACAGCAGCGTTTCGTTGTATTTATTTTTTAGAAATCGGAAAGGAGAAAAAAGGATGAGATGTAAAAACTGCGGTTTTGAAAACGCCGACAATCTTTATATATGCCAGAACTGCGGCTCGCCGCTCTACGATGAAAACGAGCCGATTGAAACCGAGCCCACTGCCCAACAGGGCTATACCGCACCGCTGCAGGGCGGTTATGCACAGCCGCCGCACAATGAAAGTGACGATCATGACAGCAACAAACGCTCGATTGTCATCATTATCATTCTGTCCGTTATCCTGGTGGCGCTGGTCGCCGGCACGGTTACCGCCGTGATGAAGGGCAGACACCGTGAGCCGAATACAACGAGCGAAACCGTCAGCATAACGCAGGAAGTGGAAGAGGACACCGAGGAAGAGGAAGCGGAAGAAGAGAAAACGACAAAGGAAACCACCGAGGAAACGACGGAGGAGACAACCGAAGAATCCACGACCGAGGAGAAAACAAAGACCTTTAAGGTAACGCTCTCTGCCGGGCGCGGCGGCGACACCGAGGGTGACGGCGAATATGAGGAGGGCAGCGAGGTTACGATTATTGCCCACCCTGACGACGGCTATATGTTTGACGGCTGGTATGCAAACGGCAAGAAGATTTCCGACGACTCCCTTTACGCCTTCACCATTTCCAAGGATACCAAACTGAAAGCGCAGTTCAGCAAGGTGGAAACCACGACCGAGGAAGAAACCGAGCCGGAGACGGAGCCCG
>CALGGQ010000146.1 GCA_937915775.1 uncultured Clostridia bacterium
AACAGCTCCCTGGGCAGCACGCCGGCTTTGGCGAGCGTCTGCGCCCCGCGGTAGAGCGAGAGCATATAGTAATCATACAGCAGCACGCGCTCACGGTTATCCTGCAGCGACGCCGCCGCTACGCTGAGCAGCTCGCGGGTTGCGCCGACCAGCGCGGTGATATTGCGCTCCTCGCCGTCACCGTCCACGACGGTGAACGCCTCTGCTTCCATCCCGTTGCGGCTTTCGCTCACGCCGAGCAGATAATCAGTGGTCACGCCGTAGTACGCGCCGCATTTAATCACGAAATCAAGGCCGCATTCCCGAATACCCTTTTCGTAGTGGGAAAGCAGCGCCTGAGAGATACCTAAATCCGTTGCCGCCTTCTTCTGGCTGATGCCGCGCTCCTTGCGCAGCTGCGACAGCACGGCGGCAAATTTTGACAGTTTATCCTTATTCTTATCCATTATCATCATCCGAACTTTTTTATCTATTTGTAAAACGCAAGTATACGCTTGGTAATAATTTGTGCCGTTTCAAGGCACTTTACCATTATAGCGCCGATTATACGCATTGTAAACATCTTTCCTGTCTTTGTTATCATTTTGTAACAAAACGGATAAAAACATACCGCTTCAGGGGGTTTTAGCCGATGAAATCATACACACTGTATTTATTCCGCCACGGACTTACCAAGGGAAATCTTAACGCACAGTATATTGGGCATACCGATTATCCGCTCACTACAGGTGGTATAGAGGAGCTGAAAAGCATCAAGGCAAAGCACCACTATCCCGCGGTGCAGGCGGTCTTTGTTTCGCCGCTCAAAAGGGCCATGCAGAGCGCCGATATTATGTTCCCGAAAAATAACAAAATTGTCATCAATAACTTCATCGAATACAATTTCGGCGCGTTTGAGGAATGCACGGCGGACGAGCTGAAGGACAACGAGGACTTTCAGAACTGGCTGCACGGCGATATGTATACACGCCCGCCGTACGGCGAAAGCAACGCCGAATTCGTGCAGCGCGTGTGCGAGGCGTTTGAAAAGGTCGTGAACGGCTGCGTCAGCGAGGGCATTACCGATTTTGCCATCGTCACGCACGCCGGCGTGATTATGAACATTCTGTCGTGCTACGGTCTGCCCGAAGCGCCGATGGCGCACTGGCAGATGGACCCCGGCTACGGCTACAAGCTGCGCATCACACCGTCGCTCTGGATGCGCGGGAATAAGCTCGAGGTAGTTGATACCGCGCCGCAGTCGCTGGAGGAAATCCAAAAAGAAAGCTAACGGAACGACAAATTGGAATTTGTAGAGGTGTCATTGCGGGCGATTCGTAGGGACGACCATTGGTCGTCCGCTGAAACCATGTTGGGATTTCAACGTCGTTTCTGTAATGCAAATCTATAAACGACGAACATTTGGGCACCAAACCGCAAATGCGGTTTGGTGAAGGTATCTCGCGCAGGCGCTCGAACAATTCATCGGGCTCGCAGGCGCGCGGGCGGATGATATCCGCCCCTACGATTGTATGTTCCCATAAACCTGATACGCCCCGACAAATTCTAATTTGTCAGCAAAAAAGACAGGCACGCGCCTGTCTTTTTTGCTCTATTCTTCAAAGCCGAAAAAGGCTTTCAGCCCTTTCTTTTGCAGCAGCTGCTCGGCGGTGAAGCCGTAATGCGCGGCAGCCGCCAGCCCGACCACGTTTTCCAGAAATTCCTCATAGGGGAGGTCAAACCATTCCTCGGGTATTTCACGCCGGATGGTGCCGCCGTCGTTGTGGCCGCCGCCCCACCACCACGCTTCGTCCAGCTCCGCCTGATAGGTGCCGTCATCCATCTTGTTAAAGGCGTACCACGACGCCCATTCCCGCATACCCTCCGGCGTTTTGTCGCCCTCGTCATGCGGCGCGTCGTGCGGCAGCGGGGAATAATCGGGGTCTCCCTTTTCCGCGCTGCGCCGGTAAACCGAATAGCGCTCGCCCGTCTCCTGCGGCTCGCGCTCCAGCAGCAGCGCGCCGTCCCGATAGAGAATGCGCCGGCGGTTTGGCACGCGCTTCTCGTTTGTCATCACATCTTTCAGGCACGGCAGCGGCTTCTTTCCTTCATATTCCTTATCCAGCCCGTGCGCTTGCAGCTCTGTCTGGATGTTCCACGGGCTGCCCCATGCGGTGCAAAACGAAACCGTGCCGTCGTCATAACAGTAATAATACCCGACAGTTTGCTCCCCGTATTTCACGGCAAATTTATCTTTCAGACAGCACATTCTTCTTTCTCCTTTTACATTAGTAAGTAGTAAGTAGTTAGTAGTAAGTAGTTAAGTGGGTGCTGCGCACAGCATTTTATAATGGGTGTGGGCAAAGCCCACCCCCATTTTAATTGCCGTCTGCAAGACCAACAAACTATAAACTACAAACTACTTACTACTTACTGAAAAAGACCGCAACACGCGGTCTTTTTTTTACTCTTCAACTTCCTCTGTTTCAGCTTCCTCCTCGTCCTCCCAGGGAGCGACGGTGGTCACTTCGCCGTAAGCGTCATTCGTGTAGGTGGATGAAGTCGCCTTTGCGCCATCCTGATAGAAGCCGGACTGCTGCACCTTCTTGACATTGACTCTTTCCTGTGCGAGCGTAATGTTGCTCTTGCCGTAAATGCGCATCTGCAGGTTATAGGCGTCGGCAGGGAAGTCTGCGCGCCATACCCACTGTTTGCCGAAGTCGCTTCCGTAGATACCGCCGGTCAGGTTCGCCTCGGGCAGGTTCTGGGTGTGAATCTTGTAACCCATCCAGCCGTGGGAGAGGGCATAGGTGCCGATTTTAATCAAATCGCTCTTGCCGAAGCCGGTCTTAACGTACGGAATCAGCTCGTTCATCACCTGCAGCAGCTTCGTGGTGGAAGCGTCCTTGGTCTGCTCCGCAATCGCCATCAGCGTCGTTTTCTGACGGTCGGCACGGGCGTTGTCCGAATCGATATGACGGATGCGGCAGTAGGCGAGCGCCTGCTTGCCGTCGAGCTTCAGTTCACCGGCGGAGCCGTCGATATACACATCGCCATAGGTGCCGGGATGGTTGTTAATCTCGTTGATTTCCTTCTGCGTCAGCTCCAGCGTAACGCCGCCGAGCGTATCCACAATCGTCTCAAACGAGGAGAAATTCACGATGGCATAGCTGTCAATATCCACCTTGTAGAGATGCTCGAGGCAGTTGATATAAGCCGCCACGCTGCCGGTGGACATCGCGCCGTTGATTTTGCCGAAGGAGCCGGTGCTCTCATCACCCGGTGTCTTTTCCCAGTATGCCCAGGAGTCACGCAGGATAGAGGTCAGCACGATTTCCTTCGTATCGTTATTCAGGCTGGCGATGATCGCGGAGTCGGCGCGGGTGCCGCTTTCCAGAATTTCGTCGCCTCTGGTGTCCTCGCCGATCAGCAGAATGTTCATCACATGGCTGGAGGACGCGGGCGTGCCGTTATAGAACCAGGTTTTCACCATATCCTCGAGGGAGGACAGCTCGGTACCCTCGGTCTCCTGAATCGGGTCAAAGCTCTCCACCAGCTCGTCCATACCGCGCCACTGCGTCTGCGAAAAGCCGTCGGTATCCACGCCGCCGTTATCCGTCAGCTCATTGAGCCAGCGGTTGGCAACGACTGCCGCCGTCACGCCGGTAAAGGCAATCAGCAGCACCAGAACGATGATCACGGCTCTGAGCGCCTTATTCTTCTTTTTCTTCGGCTTAGCGGTTGGCGCTGTCGCCGGACGCGGCGCCACCTCCTCTACGGAGCGGTCAATCACCGGTGCGTCGGACGCCTCCTCCACCAAATCGAGCAGGTTCACCATCTGCGGCTCCGGCTCCGGTTCGGCAACCGCAGTCGGCTCCTCCACTATCGGTGCCGCAACGGTCGGTTCTTCTGTCACAGGCGCTTCCGTAAAGGGCGCCGCTATCGTCGGTTCCTCAACGACGGGCTCTTCGGTAACGGGCGCCGCCACGGTCGGCTCCTCTGCCACAGGCTCCTCAACGGGTGCCGCTGCCCTCTCGGCAGGCGACTGCCCCATCGGGAAAATGGTTCCCTGCGGCATTTGCTCCGGCGCAGGTTCGGCAACCGCAGCCGGCTGCTCGCTTTCTTCTCTTCTTCGTTTGATTTCAGAGAGTATGTCGTCGATATTGTAATTCTCGTTAGCCAATATGATTCTCCTCTGCCATTAAGATGGGTTTATTTTTACGATATGATAATGGACGTCATTTTACGATACCGTAAATATTTTATGAATTACGCCTCGGTTGGTGCTTCCTCGGCAAGTTCTTCCTCAGCTTCTTCCTCGTATTTGTCAACGATGGAAAGGGTTGCCAGCCGTTCGCCGTCCTTCACCTTCATCACCTTAACGCCCTTGCTCGGACGCTTGAAGGCGGAAATCTGCTCGGCGTGGGTACGGATGACGATGCCGTCCGTCGTAATCATAATCACGTCGTTGGTATCGTCCACGGGGGCAATCATCGCCACCTTGCCGAACTGCTCGGTGCGGTAGTTAATCAAGCCCTTGCCGGCACGCGACTGCACGCGGTAATCGGAAAATTCGCTCTTGCGTCCGTAGCCGGTTTCGGAAACGGTCAGCAGCTGCTTATCCGGCAGGGCAACCGCAAAGCCGACAACGTAATCGCCCTCAGCCAGCTGAATGGCGCGCACGCCTCTTGCCGTTCTGCCGATTAAGCGGGCGTCCTTTTCCTTGAAGCAGATTGCCATACCGTCGTGCGTTGCCACTACCAGCTCGCGCTCGCCGTCCGTAACGTCAACCCAGCACAGCTCGTCGCCCTCGTCGAGGTTGATGGCAATAATACCCGTCTTGCGGATATGGTCGTACTGGTTAATCGCGGTACGCTTAATGACGCCGTTTCTCGTGACCATACAGAGATACGCTCTGTCCTCCTCCTTCGGAATTTTCACCATGGCGGAGACGGTTTCCTCCTGCTCGAGCGGCAGCAGGTTGACCACGTTCAGCCCCTTGCTTGTTCTCGAAGCCTCGGGAATCTGGTAGCCCTTCATCTTAAAGACCTTGCCCTTGTTGGTGAAAATCAGGATGAAATCATGCGTGGAGCAGGTGAACATCGTCTTAGCGTAGTCCTCCTCACGGCGGGACATACCCATAATGCCCTTGCCGCCGCGGTTCTGCGCCTTGTAGGTATCCACCGTCTGGCGCTTCATATAGCCGCGCTCGGTCAGCGTTAAGATGCAGTCCTCCACGGGGATTAAATCCTCGTCGTCCACATCGCCCGTAAAGGCGGAGATTTCCGTGCGGCGCTCATCGCCGTATTTGTCCGCAATCTCTCTTGCCTCGAGCTTGATAATCTCGTCGATACGGCTGTCGTGCGCCAAAATATCGGTAAAGTCCTTAATTTTCGCGTGCAGCTCGTCGAGTTCATTCAGTATCTTTTCGATTTCCAGACCGGCGAGCTGACCTAAACGGTACGCGACGATGGCGCTTGCCTGCGGATCGTCAAAGCCGAATTTGTCCATAATCGCCTGCTTGGCTTCCGCCTGACCGCCGCGGCAGGCACGGATGGTGGCAATGACCTCGTCCACGATGTCAATCGCCTTGGCAAGTCCCTCTAAAATATGCGCTCTCTCCTGCGCTTTTTTGAGGTCGTACGCCGTTCTGCGGCGGATAATATCACGCTGGAAAACGATATATTTTTCGAGAATCTGCTTTAAGTTCATGACCTTCGGCACACCGTCGTCTAGCGCCAGCAGAATGGCGCCGAAGGTGACCTGCATATCGGTCATTTTATACAGATTGTTTAATACAACCTGCGCGTTGGCGTCGCGCTTGACGACAACCTCAATGTGCATGCCGCGTCTGTCGGAATAATCCTGGATATCGGCAATGCCCTCCAGGCGCTTTTCCTTGACCAGATCTGCAATACGGGTAATCAGCCTTGCCTTGTTGACGCCATACGGAATTTGGGAGATGACAATCTTAAAGCGGTCGCCCTTTGTTTCCACAATCTCGGTGCGGGCGCGGACGTAAATCTTGCCGCGGCCCGTTGCATACGCCTCGCGGATACCGCGCGCACCCATGATGATGCCGGCAGTCGGGAAGTCGGGACCCTTAATATATTCCATCAGCTCGTCGAGCTCTGCTTCGGGGTTGTCAATCAGGCAGCACATGCCCTCGACCACCTCGCGCATATTGTGCGGCGGGATATTGGTCGCCATACCGACGGCGATACCCGAGGAGCCGTTGACGAGCAGGTTCGGGAAGCGGGACGGCAGCACTGTCGGCT
>CALGGQ010000147.1 GCA_937915775.1 uncultured Clostridia bacterium
CCTGTCATTTTTCCTCCTTTCCTGACAGTAGAAATTAAGCCGATACAGTTCTATATACAAACTCGATTAAAGCACATTTCGGAATCCGATAAGCGTTACCGATTCTGATGCTTTTAATGCGATTTTGTTTAAGTAACTCATAAGCTTTATTTCGTCCGATGTTCAAAGCGTTCATAATGTCCGTTACGCTCAAAATATCAGGGAATGAATCAAACATAAATTCCTCCTTTCTTCATTATAGTAATTCTATTATATCATTAATCCTACGCATAAATGCTTTGTATGTTTCTTGTTCTTCGTGTTGAATGTTGATATATTGTTTTTCAATCGGTATATTAGAGCAGATATAAACTTTTGTATACTGTGCCTGTTTGTTTGAATAACGGCAGGGTAATTCCACGGGATAACCGTCGAGATATATCAGCATATCCGCAATTTTTAAGCTACTTCTGAATTCTTCAAACAAGATAACATCTTGACCTTGATAGCCGTCAAATGGGTGGTCATAGTCAGTTACTCTAAAAACATTAGGATAACCGTATTTTTCCATTACAGTGCGTGTTTTACCACTTCCTGTTTTGCCCGAGATATAACAAACATAAAGCTTTCTGAATGTGTTTTTATACTTTTCAGCATTTATGATTTCCCTTGTTTTTCGTATATGCTCAATCTGCTTCATAGCTACAGGATATGTATTAATTATTTCGCTATCGCTGCAGCCTTGCACTATCATTTCATAGATATCTTCGCTTAATGAGGAAGATGCTTTTCTGTCAGCTGGAAGCGTTCCGAATTCTTCAAACGTATCAGGTAAATTCGTTTCTTTTTTATCCTCATATTTTACGCCTAATTTACGAATGTAATTGTAATTATCTTCGTAAGTTCCTAAAGCTTTTTCAATATGAGCACCATACAAACGATTTTGCACAGTATCAAACATTACACCGCTTTTAGCAACAAAGAAAATGTGTGTATGATATGTACCCTCTTTCCCGATTTCATCGCACATACACCAATAAATGAGAGAAAAATCATTCATTATTTCTTTTATTCTTTCGTGTGTATATCCTTTGTCAATCGGATTGTTGATAGTCAGCTGATACTTTCGGCTTGACTGTTTTCTTGCGATTTTAACAACCTCCTTTCATTCAGATTTTTGTACCTTGTACACAAGTACGCAAAGGGTAATACTAGCCTTTGCGAAGTCTACTATTTGTAGTGACTACACATATAATAAGCCCGACGATACAGGATGTCAAGTGATTTTTTGTAAATTCTACATTTTGTATTGTATTTTTTTAAGCAATGTGCTATAATCCAAATGAAAAAGCCAGACATACCGTGCATTCAGCAGGGAGTACACAGCAAGTGGCAACACACCTTCAGCTCCGTGGGCGTTGCCCGCCAGCAGAAACGTAGAGGCTACAACTCTATATGTACAAAACACTACCAAAGAAACTACGACACTGAATATGCCAATAAGAAAGTAGCAACTCCACATCACCACGGCGCATAACGTAGCCGTTAGTACTATAAGGGGGAAAGATTATGGAAGAAAAGAAAAAAGTTGATTTAACGCTTTTAAATCAATACGGAATGGCTTTTGATATTTCGGAGCGCAAACAATTAATCGGTCAAATGCTACAGGCTATTAGATTAGAAAAAGGATTAACGCAAAGTGAAGTATCAAATTATATCGGCATAAAAGCAGGCACTTATAGCACCTATGAAAACGGCACAAGAGAGGCGCCAGCGGAAGTAATTGTCAGGCTATCAATGCTATATGATGTGTCAACGGATATATTGCTACAAGTAGGCAGAATATCAAGAGGCGATTTTGATATTCAAAAGCAGTTTGACGCCTTAAGCGGAACAATGGACGAATTAAGAAGCATTATGACCGACAAAGAAAACGAGTTAAATCCGCAGTTTGCAGAAATGCTGCAGGCAATGACAAACGCTTTTGACCAAATGGGCAAAGAGTTTAACGAGGCACAGAAGAATAAGAAAAAATAGCACCTATGAAATAGTATCATAGATGCTATAACTGTATCAGCCGTAAGCACTACCGACCGCACCCCGACCAGTCGGGGAACCCCGCGGTAACGGTAGAGCCTTACGATAGTTTCAAACTGTCTACCACTTGTCTACCATTTTACATTTTTAGATTGATTGTTTTTTGTACACAAAAACTTGAAAAACCGTTTAAACAAGCCAAATTGACAACACGTTAAAACAGTACATAACACTAACCGGTAGGTGTATCTTTTGCCTCATAACCCGGAGGTCGTAGGTTCGAGTCCTACTCCCGCAACCACGACAGAAAGAACACCGCTTGGTGTTCTTTTCTGTTTTCAGCGGAGATGACTGATACATTCTGAGGTGATAGAATGAAGATATTGATTGTGCCGGATTCCTTTAAAGGCTCGCTGACTTCTGCCGAGGTATGCGAATGTATACGCGGCGGAATTCTTGCAACAGATAATACGCACGAAATAACCACCCTACCCTTCGCCGATGGTGGTGAAGGATTCGCCGATTGTATGCGCAATATCTGTAATGGTGATATACTTTACAGCAATTGTCATGACATCTATGGCAAACCGATGAGAGGACAGATTGTCACCTTTGGTAAAACAGCGGTGATTGACTGCGCAACCGCAAGTGGTCTGCAGGCAAAAAAGAACGTAATGAGAGCCTCTTCTTTTGGAACCGGTGAATTAATAAAAAGCGCTGTATCAAGCGGTTTTCATGATATTATTCTTGGCTTGGGCGGCAGCGGATGCTGCGACGGAGGCGCCGGCATTCTGGCGGCGCTCGGTGGCGATTTTTATGACATCAATTATCGCAAAATTGCTGTACCGAATGGCAGTGATTTGAACGATATTTACGGTATTGGTTTTCGAAACATTGTAAAGGATATTAACTTTACATTCGCTTGCGATGTGACGAACGAATACTGCGGTAAAAACGGCGCTGCCTACGTGTTTGCTCCGCAAAAAGGAGCGAATCAAACACAGGTGGAAGAGCTTGACGAAGGGCTGAAAAGGCTCGCTGCCTTTCTGCCGAAAGACATTACCGCTCTCTCCGGCGGCGGTGCGGCAGGCGGCATCTGCGGCGGATTATACGCCGTCTACGGCGGCACGGTTAGATCCGGCTTTGATATTCTGAGCGAATATGCCCATCTGGAACAGCTGATACAGGAGTGCGATATCGTCGTTACCGGTGAGGGAAAAACGGACGAACAGACCTTAATGGGCAAGCTCCCTTTCAAAATCCGTGAGATAGCAAGAAGGTATCATAAACGGTTTGTGCTCGTCAGCGGAAGGATTGAAATAGACAATTTTGCCGATAAAAGTATCAGTATAAGATCGGAAGAGCGTCGTGTAG
>CALGGQ010000148.1 GCA_937915775.1 uncultured Clostridia bacterium
GCGCTTTCTCTCGTTTTCAAGCTCCAGCTGCGCCAGCTCTGCTTTATTCGGTTTTTTGGTGCTTCCCTTAGCGGTAGTCTTTTTCTGATTAGCCATAAAACTTCCTTATCTTACGATTAACTGAACAATTCCGATGACGGCAACGATAGCGCCGACGCCTAAATCGTACAGTGCGATAAACTTTAAATACTGCTTTTTTATCACCCATTTCAGCACCCTGACGCAGATAAAGGTCACGGCGATGCTGAATAATAATGCTACTATTATCTGAACAACAGAGGCTTTATACGTCGCCGCTGTTAAATCAAAGATACCCATTCCGATTAAAGTCGGCACACTGACGACCATGGCATATTTATATGAAAGATTGGTTGACACGCCGAACAGCACCAGGATGGCAAACACGCCGCCGATAACGGAAAGTCCGGAAACCGGCACCAGCACGAGCATAAAGACGGCGGCAACGCCTGCTGCAGCGAACGTGACGAACGTTCTGTTTTTGCCTGCTGCTATCTGCTGAGCGGCAAAGAACAGCAGCGCGCCGGTAATGGCGATGAAAATACCCTCATCCAGCAGCGTATCGTTATAGCCTGTCCGTCTGAGAACATCCAGCAAAAAGCCGTGCTTGCCCATCGGTATCAGCCAGAGGAGCATTGGGGCAAAGGCAAGCAGCGTCATCAGCATAAACTGCCGCGCCTTGCTTGCATTTTGATAGGAAAACTGCTTTTTGATGATATCCGAGCCGGAAGTAAAGAACTCCCTGCCCATTTTAAGAAACGTTTTGTACAGCGCCAAGAGGATACCCAGCGCTATGCCGATATGTACCACGCCGGTAATGACGGCGATCGAACCGTCTGCCTTACCGGCAAAATCGTGATAAATCGCGGAATGACCGCTCTCACTGATGGGGATAATATACGCGATTGCCTGAAGTATGGCTTGCAATATCGCAATGATAATGGACATAGTTTGCTCCTCCGTACAGCGACGCATCATCGAGGTAATAACCCGCTCTCACATAATCAAACGGATTGCTCGACAGGCGCTGCTGCTTCATCTGCTCCTGTTCGGGATAAAATATATCGTCAGGACTGACTATCGTGTACAGCATTGTTACCCTCCTCAATCTGTGAATTGAGATATTCCAGCGCATCGCTCAGCCCGCCGAGCGCGTCCACCAGACCGCAGTTCACTGCTTCCTCGCCGTCCAGCACCGTGCCGACGTCCATCACGAGTTCCCCTGTTTTCATCATCAGGTCGCGGAAGTCATCAGCACTGATAGCCGCGTTATTCGCCACGAATTTGACTATCCTGTCCTGCATCTTTTCAAAATAGGACAGCGTTTGCGGAACGCCGAGCACCGTGCCGTTCATGCGCACGGGATGCACCGTCATCGTCGCAGACGGAACAATAAAGCTCTTTTTGCAGCTGACAGCAAGCGGCACACCGATGGAATGACCGCCGCCGAGCACCAGCGACGCCGTCGGTGTTTGCATGGTTGACAGCAGCTCGGCAATGGCAAGCCCTGCCTCCACATCGCCGCCGACGGTATTAAGGATAATCAATAATCCCTCAATATCCTTGCTCTCCTCAATGGCGACCAGCTGCGGGATAACATGCTCATATTTGGTTGTTTTGTTACGGCTGGGCAAAATGTAATGACCTTCAATCTGCCCAATCACCGTCAGACAGTGGATAAAGTGACCGTCCTTCTGAACGGTAATGGAGCCGGTTTCAAATACGGAATCCCGTTTTTCCTGCTCCTCCTCAACCTCTTCTTCCTCACTGTCCTCATTCACGTAGTTTTCAAGCATATAAACACCTCGGTATAGTATGCCCGAAAATTGACGGAATTTCAGATATAGGTTATTTTAGCACTTTTGTAAAATAATTTCAATATATATAAATTATATTTTACTTTAAGTTCTGTATGTGGTATAATAATATGACTTTACGGATAGGAGAAAAACAATGATTGAAAGAGTAAGCAAGGACAACCTTGCGGAATATGAAGCCTTTATTAAACAGCATCCGAAGGGACTGTTCCAGCATTCCTCCAAATGGGCAAAGGTAAAATCCGCGTGGAAATGGGAAGCAGTCATGCTGAAAAATGATGACGGCAGCATCAGAGCAGCCGCTGCGGTGTTAATCCGCTCCATTCCCGTTATCGGTAATTCGCTGATGTATGCGTGCCGCGGCTTTGTGGCAGATGAGAACGATTTTGAAGCATTTGACGCGCTGTTTGACGCGCTGCTCAAAATTGGCAAGGAATATAAAGCATACTGCCTGAAAATTGACCCTGAAATCGTGATTGAAAATCAGGCATACAAGCAGCATCTTCTCAGCAAGGGCTTTACGGAATTAAACCCGGGCTGTATGGATTTTGAAAATGTGCAGCCGCGCTTCGTCTACTGCTTTGATTATAACGGTATGAACGAGGACGAGCTGATGCTCACCTTCAAGCCGGATTACCGCAACCGTATCCGCAAAGCGCCGAAAAAAGGTGTTGAAGTAAAAATTTGCGGCAAGGAAGCGCTAGACGATTTCGTTGCCATTATGGGCGAAACCGGCGAGCGAGACGGCTTTTCTACCCGTCCGAAATGGTATTTTGAAAAAATCCTCGACTGTATGACGGACGACGCACGGCTCTATATGGCGTACTATGAAGGCAAGGCGATAGCCGGCACCATCGCGATAAAATGGGGACAGAACGTGATGAAGTACCAGTACGGGGCTTCCTCCAACGCGCACCGCAACGTTTACCCGAACTATGCGCTGCAATGGGCTATGATGCAGTGGGGATTGGAATGCGGCTGCCAGGTGTACGATTTCGGCGGCATCAGCGGCGACTGCCAGAATCCCGATAACCCGCATTACGGGCTGTGGCGCTTTAAGCACGGCTTCGGCGGTTATATGAAGGAATTTGTCGGCGAGTTTGATTACATCATCAACAAGCCGGTCTATAAGCTGTATAACATTGGTACAGAGGTTTTAAAGAAGATACGATGAGCAGATATGTGATTGATAAAGCAAAGCTTGATGAAAACATTGAGCTGGTAAAACAGAAAGCAGGCGTTCCCGTTATCGGCGTTGTCAAGGGCAACGGCTATGGCTTTGGCATTAAGGAATTTACGCTCGCTCTCAAAGAGCACGGAATTAAGACTTTTGCCGTGACCGAGGTGACGGATATTCCGATTTTAAAGGAAATCCTTGACGATGAGGACATCCTCGTCATGCGCTCCACCTGCCTCCCCGAAGAAGCAAAAATCATTGCGAAAAACGGTGCGATTGCGACCATCGGCTCCTTGGCAGCCGCCGAGGTAATGGACAGGGTATCGGGTGAGCTCGGCGTCACGACCAGATGCCACCTGAAAATCGACACAGGTATGGCGCGCTACGGCTTTATGCCGTCGGAGGTGGAACAGGCAATTTCCTGCTATTTCCTGCCGCATCTGCAGTTCACGGGAATTTATACGCATTTCTCCTCCGCCTTCCGTAACGCTGAGCTGACAAAAATACAGCTGACGCTGTTCAGGGATACCGTGGAACAAATCAAAAAAGCAGTCGGCGAGGTCGGCACGGTACACGCTGCCAACTCCCCTGCACTGCTGAATGTGGAAGATGTCTGTCTTGACACAGTGCGTATCGGCTCCGCTTTTACAGGACGTGTTATCACCCGAAACAAGAGCGGATTGAACCGCCTCGGCTCACTGGAAGCAGAGGTTGTTGAGGTCAAGACAGTGCCTGCGGGCTATAGCATCGGCTACAACGGGACATACACAACGAAGCGCGAAACAAAGATTGCCATCGTTCCCATCGGCCACTATGACGGCTTCGGTCTTACAAAAGAAAAGGAGCAGTACGATTTACACTATGTGCTGAGTATTATCAAAAAGCTCCTGCAAAAGAAGCAGATGTATGTCCGCATTAACGGCGAGCTGCACTACGTTATCGGCGGTATCGGACTGTCGCACACGGCGGTTGACGTCACCGGTACGGATATCAAGCCCGGCGACCTTGCCAGCGTGGATATTTCACCGTTAATGGTCAATCCGAGAATAGAAAGAGTTTACCGTTATGAATAAGACCATACGAAATTCAAATTTTGAATTGATGCGGATTCTGTGTATTGTGTTTATTATCGCCTATCACTATGCACTCCACGCATGCTCCGGTACATTGAGCAGCAAGGTAGGCAGTCCGTCGCTGACAGGATTAATCATCAATCTTTTATCCTCCTGGCAATGGGTTGGCAATTACGGATTTGTTGCCATCAGCAGTTACTTTTTGTGCCGAAAAACAAATTTTAAGAGTAAAAAACTCATATATCTGTATTTGCAGACGATATTTTACTGTATCATCTTTACGGCCGGATATGTCGTTTTTATCGGCAAAAACAGCCTGTCCTTTGCTTTTCAGGAATTAAGCACTCCGCTAAATGACCAATACTGGTTTTTAACGAGCTATATCATTTTTTACTTGATATCGCCCCTTTTATATAAAGCAGCCAATGCTGTTTCATTAAAACAGCTCAAAGGCTTTTGCATTTTGTTTCCCTTTATTCTGGTTTTCTTCTCCAATCAAGGCGGAAATCTTATTTTCTTCTGCTATATATATTTCCTCGTTGCGCTTGTCAACAGGACAGAACAATCACACATCAAACAGCATTGCAGGAAACTATTGGCAGGAACCACGCTCATCATCACGATAGTTCTGATTATCATCTATTATTGGAGCCGTCGCGGCGCTTCCGCGCTAATCATTCAGACATTATTGAAAATTAATGTTATGTTGAGCTTGCTGGACGCTATATGGATGCTTTACTGTTTTGAAAGAATTCACTTATCGCCGAACAGCTTTATCAATACACTCGGAAAAAGCATATTCGGAATCTATATCATTCATGAAAACTATATTATGTATTCATCGGATATTTCTTCAAGCGGAACGCTATTGTGGGATAAAATCTTAGGAACGGTTCGGTTTACCGATTCTCCCCTCATCATTTTACATATGGTGATATCCGTAATTGTGGTGTTCGCCGTATGCTGTTGCATTGACATCATACGCGCTGAATTACTCGAAAAACGGCTCGTGTCAAAGATAAAGCTCATTGATACTATATGTGCAAAATTTGATCGTTTTTATTCGGGAGAAACAAGCAAAGAAGCACAATAAAAATTATTATCTAAACTGGTATAACGCTTCACCTTTTCAGTCATCGTTTCTCTTTACATCTCATTTATTTTAAAACTGTATCAATAAAAAGCTGTCTCTTGCAAGACAGCTTTTTATTATTTACACCTATTGCTTAGTTTTGAAGATATGCGTATTTAGCAAGCTTTCCGCTTATTCGAGCGGATACCTCAACATAATATGCTGTTTCCTCTTCAGACATTTCTTCCTCGCCCAAAGCTTCTAAGCTCTCCATTGCTTTGCTATACTTTGTCATAAAATCGATGTAATCACTGAACAACCCTGAATTATCATCGGTATTGGTATACTTATCCATAAATGCTATGTATTCGTCAAAGAACGCTTCATAATCATCCATCTGCGCTTTGAATTCCGGTCTAATTCCGGTTAATTCACTCGTCTCGCTCGTTGTTTCCGATTCCGATTCGGTTGTATTATCTGCAGTGGTTGCTATTTCTTCTGTCAACGCTTCACTAACCACTTCTTCTACAGATATGGTAGTAGACGGTTCATAACTTATATTATTCTCGCTATTTGCTCCCCTGCCACTAATAGCAATAATCAGATACACTACCCAAGCAACTGCAATAATAGTATACTTAATAGCAGGCTTTAAATCCTTTTTCCTTAACATTATGATGGTAAGCGGTACAGGGAAAATGAAAATCCATCCCAAAACCCAAAGCCATGTTTTACGCTTTTTCTTTTCCTCATCGGAAAACCAAGTAGCGCCGCAATCTTTACAGACGCCAACCGTTCGATGGATGACCTGTTTGGCATTTTTCCCTCTTACTTCGCCTTGGTTTTCGCGTCTGAAAGTAATATTACCGCTTCCGCATTGAGGACATCCGGATTTGTTCAACTGTTCTTGTTCTTGTTTCATTTCCAAAGTAATCTGCGAACCGCAGAATTCGCAGTACCTGGTGTTCCCGCTGATTTCAGCACCACAATTTTGACACTTCATTATCATCTCTCCTTAATAAAAAATGCGTACAGCCAAGCTGTACGCCAAAAATGCAGCTCAACTGTCGCCAAACAATTACACAGATATGCAGTAATACCATATGCAAATAAGAGCATGCATTTTTATCAAAAAAGATAAAAATAGCATACGGCTATTACTGCTTAAATATTCACTTGTGTAATTATTTGGCAAGTTCATTTTATCATCTTTCTGTAGAATAGTCAACAAGTGATTTGTCTAACTAAAGAATTGAAAGAGTTTACAGCTAAGTAGGCAAAACGGCTGAGCGAAAAGCTCAACCGTTTTTAATTTGCTATTGTCTCACAGCCACCATTTGGGTGTTAAATCTGCTAATGTTACTATCTTTTCATATTCATAGTCCAACATAATTTCAACCTGTTGGCTCTTTCCCTGCATCAATTGCATCATCAACTCTCTGCAAGCGCCGCATGGCGCGCCGGTAGTTCCGTCAGGCATAATTGCCAATACCCGCCTGATTTCGCTTTCGCCGTTGGTTATCATATTAAAAATGGCGTTGCGTTCGGCACAAATGCCAAGCGTACAGGAGGTATCGACACAAACACCCGTATAGATGTTTCCGCTGGCGCTTTCTATCGCTGCCGCGACGCCGCCCGCGTCAATTCTTTGTGATAGTTGTCTTGGTTTCTGCACCTTTTTGGCAGCCTTATATAAATCCACCCATATCCTATCCATTGACGTACCTCCGCTTATGATTGGTAATTAACGGTATTGTATCACAGCGCCATCAAAATTGCAAATTAATATGTTAACAGTAGCATTGCATATCATTTTACCAGTAGTAACCGGTGATATTTATTTTTACTTTTTTCGCAGCGCTCCACGCCGTAACCTTGCCGCTGCTCGTATCAACCGCACGGATTCTGACGTAATAGGTCACTTCCTGTTTGGGTGTAGAGGATTTCACATCAACCTTGCATTCTGCATTACCAAAGCTACCGTTATCATAGGTAGTCACTCTTTTATTAACGGCACCGGAAAAATTAGCATTCTTTGCATATTGAATATCATACGTTTTACAGCCTTTTGATATGGTATGATAGAGCTGAATGGAATTTTTGCTACTACCACACTGCGCCCGTATGATCGCCGGTGTTGTCAGCACAGTGTTTTCCTGCTGCTC
This sequence comes from uncultured Clostridia bacterium, assembly GCA_937915775.1. Classification (GTDB taxonomy): domain Bacteria; phylum Bacillota; class Clostridia; order Oscillospirales; family Acutalibacteraceae; genus Eubacterium_R. The sequence continues at coordinate 7,323 of CALGGQ010000148.1, forward strand.
TGTGTTCGGGTCATAGATTTCAAAGGTTGCCTGCATTTCACCGCTGTACCAACTGTCATATGAATCATGGAATTTTACCGTCGCCGTTGCCGTTCCGACATTGATATTGTTTGTATATTTCACGCTGTAATGCATATTACTAATACTTATATGTTTTCTATCATAGACATTGAGTATCGCATAAATCTTTTTTCCCGTGTAACGCTCTCTTTTTAAATTAAATTCTATTTTTTCCGGCTTTAAGTTTTCCTTATAGTAGAGCGTTTCACCGCAGTCCGCGCAATATTCCTTATAATAGCCGTCAGAGGTTAAGGTTGCTTTAACAAGCTCCTCCTTAATGTTCTGATGCTCCAGCATATCAGTTTCCTCCTGCTCACACAAAACGGCGCCGCAGGTTGCGCAGTGGCTGCCCTCTGTCAGTCCTGCCTCGGAGCAGGTTGCCGGCACTGCTGCATCAATGACCTCCGTATGCCCAAGCGGCGGTGTTTTGATTTGTTCGGTAAGAATCTTACCGCAAACAGCGCAATGGCTACCTGCCGTTAATCCGCTTTCAGTACAGGTGGCAGGCACTGCTTCATCTGTCTCAGGCGTATGCGGCTGTTTTTTCAAAATGATTTTTGACGTATAGCTGCATTTATAACATTGAAGCTTAATATACCCGTTTGTTTGGCAGGTAGAGGGCTTGCTATCCGTTACCTGCAGGATATGAATAAAATGAATTGGTTTATATGATGTACGTTTACCGATGGATATTTTCACATCGTTATTTGCGGCATAAGCAGTTGTTCCCGCCATGCCGACGGCAAATAAAAGCATCATCGCCAATATTATGCTTGTAATCTTTTTCATATATTTTCCTCCTTAAAATGATAATATGACTGTTAAGCTGAAATAAAATGGCGCCTGAAAGGCGATTTTTCCTCCTTTCAAGCGCAATATACACTATCAAGCAACTTTACAGTCAAGTACTTTTTGAAAAATTATTGAAAAAAGATGACAGAAATTAATGTGGACAGGAACAGCAGAACAAATGAGAGCACGCAATAATGCAGCGAGGTGCCAAGCACTTTCTTTTCCGAAGCATTTATTTTCAATTTCAAAGCGCTGTTGACAAGCAGTAACACCGCAAAGCTCAGCCCTGCCGGGAAAATGCCAACGGTAATACTCTGCAAGTTGAAAATCGAGAACAGCAGTATTAATACAGCCAAAAGCAAATACAACGCCGCCATGCACAAAATAACGATACGAAAAACTTTTGTCATCTTGCCAACCTCTTGCGCGTGAAAGGCTATCCTGTTTAATAACCTCAGTCTGCTGATGTAGGCGATAATGGCAAGCCCTAATGCTGCCAAAAGGCTAATCACAAAACCAAAAGAGTCGTTTTGCAGGAGGACGGAAAACGGCTTGCTGACAATTTCCCTTTGTGCGCCGTTCGGCTCCATTAAATAAACATTGTAATAATCAAACGTAATACCTTGCGCCTTGTCTTGTTCAATATCCGCCTGATGATATGCATCATAGCGATCCCTTTCCTCATACAGTCCCATATTTTCGGCAAAATCCATATCAAGATATGTACCGCTTATGGCATCATAAAGGTATACAGTATTTCGATTATCAAGAACGATTTTGTTGTCCGTCAGATAAAAATAGCACATTCCCCTGTCCTTGATTTCAGGTACAGAAACAGCCCAAAGGAATTCACCACTAAAACTATAAGTGTTTATACAGCTTGCTTCATCATAAAATACGTAAATTCTATCGTTATTTTTATCCGCTTTCACCGTATCAATCGTGTCGGCGGTTATGATTTCCGGCAGGGTTGATTTAAAGTTCTCATTATCGTTGAGAATAAACAAATTATGACATAATAAGGCATATGCCACCCCAAAAAAGAACAGCGCTATCAATACAATAATCAGTATTTTGATTCTGTTTTGATGCTGAAACGGTGTGATATCAATACTGGCAACATCAACGAATTCCTCGCCGGTTGCTTCATAACTGCTGATTTCGGACAAAAAATAATCAGCAGATCGGAAGAGCGTCGTGTAGGGAAAGAGTGTAGATC
>CALGGQ010000149.1 GCA_937915775.1 uncultured Clostridia bacterium
AGCATAAGCTATTTTGACAGCGAAGAGAGCTTTTACCATGGTTTCTTTTTGTCTCTATTATATGGAATGCCGGGGTATTCGGTAAAATCTAACAGGGAAGCAGGAAACGGAAGAGCTGATATTGTGCTGTATCCTATAAGACCCAAAGATCCTGCCTATATATTTGAACTTAAACACTGCAAGAAATATCGGCATAAATAAAGAAATCAATCCAGTGAAAAAAGTCAGCCGCTTTCTCTCTGAAAATTTGATAACACTCGCAACAGAAACGGTGAGGCACAATATTGCCACAACAATTAATATTTTTTGCGTCATCATAACAATCAGCCTCCGCTCAATCTTCCATTACGTGCCCGAACTTTGAATCATTACAAAACCAATCACCGCCGTAACCAGGACAATCAGCACGAGCAACCTCCAAATCCATTCAATATCTATTCCAGATGGTAACTCTGTAACAAAATCTGAAACTACTATTCGCCAACTGCCTGATTCATTGCTCAAAGCATATATTCCAAGTACTCCAATAGCAGAGATGAACAACAACATTCCCGATAATAATATTTCTGCTATTTTAATCATTCTTCGAGCCTTTTTCAAAGGTGTAAACTTAAGGCAGTCCATAAAAACCGGCAGGACGAAAAAGAGCATTGAAACAAAAAATCCTTCATTTACTTTGTAGCCTAAAATACACCATGTCAGAGCCGTATAAAAAAAAACGAAAGCCTAAATGAGCCGCCGAGTTTGGATTATCCATTGCAGATAAAGGGTGCATTCTTAACGGGCACTTATCGTAATAACGACACTTTTTCCCTTTTTTATTTTCACTATCAAAATTACTCATAACAGCTCGCACTGAAACTTCCTCTTATCTTATCCGTTTCCTCTGCCGTGGAGGGCTTTTTAGTTTTCAGTAGCCGTATGTGTTCAAAAATTTTATCCTGTATTGCTCTGCCTCTTGATTCGCCTTTACCATTCGCCGCTTATATTCTTCGACGAGTGCCGAATTGCCCGACCTATAAGCTTTTATCGCGTCCAAATAATAACCCAATTTTGCGCTACGCGCTACCAATACACACCTTGCGGTTAGAATATAACTCATTGATTCCGCACCTTCCGTCGAATTGTGCTGAAAAAATTGTAACGTTTCTTGAAGTGAATCACAGTCTTGCCGGCGCAGAGAAATTACCTTATCGTCACCTTTTTTCATCACGTCAACATAATCATCTGTATCTTTCAGCGCGGAAACGCACGTGTTTAAAATGTGGTTGAAATTTTCCTGTGTAGAATGCGCCGCTTGCACGACATCAGTTAGCAGGATTATCGTCGTCATCAGCGCAATCACCAAAAATTTTTTAATACCAACACCCCGATTCATACTACCGCCGCGTGAGGATTTGGCGGAGGAACACGACCAAAATTCAACTGCCCTATCATACCTTTTACTAAACGCTTACCTTCGTCACTTAAAGCGCGATAACCGTCAACAAGTTCCGCTTCGTCTTTATCACGTTTTGCCGCGTCCGACGTCCA
>CALGGQ010000150.1 GCA_937915775.1 uncultured Clostridia bacterium
CAGACAGAGGGCGTCTGCTCGGAGGCGGCAAAGTAATTGGTAATATCCTCCGCGATTTCACCGCTGATAATCGGCGTCTGACCGACATATGGCTCTTTTAAGCCGATATCCTTGATAACATAGAGCTGTCCGTCCGTACCGACGGCACCGCGCACATCGAGCTTTCCTTTGGCGTTGAGCGGTATTTCCACAATCGGGTTTTCCACATACGCTCTGGCGTTACCGTTGCAGTCCGAAACGGCGATTAAATCCCCTGCCGGTCCATGCCCGTTTAAACGCAGCGTGACCGTATCCTCCTTGCCTTTCAGCAAGTCACCCATCATCGACGCAGCAGTAATCAGTCTGCCGAGCGCTGCCGTTACTGTGGCAGAGGTCTGATGAATCCGCTCCATCTCCGCTACCATATCCGAAGAATCGCAGGCAATGACAAACGCGCTGCCGTCCTGCGCAATATATCTGACTATTTTTCCCATAACCGTTTATTTCCTTTTGCAAACAAAATAAAGTCTTTCGCTGTCCTCTCTTTCCGGATTCAGCGTTAAATCATCGTATATTCCGACTATTTCAAAACTATCTGCGAGCAGTTCCTTTATCTGCTCTGTCGGCAGCGCCAGCTCCTGAAAGCTCTCGCTGTAGCGCTCGTAAACCTCACCCGATTGAATGAAGAAATCAAGATAAATCTGCACCGTGTTGTTTTCAAGCCATTCATTATCCCAGGCAAGAAAATAATCCTCCTCGTCAAAGATAAAGGAATGATCCGCTAAAATATTCCGGTGCTTATAAACCGTGTTCACGTCAAAGACAAACAGCCCGCCGCTGCGCAGCGACTTGGCAACACTCTCTAAGCATCGCTTCCAGTCGCTCACGTCCGTTAAATGATTAATGCTGTCAAGGCAGCAGACGCAGCCGTCAAACGTTTCGTTAAAATCAAAGCTGCGCATATCGGCAAGCACGAATGCGCTGTCAGGACACTTATTCACTGCAAAGGTCAGCATCTCCTCCGACAAGTCAAGCCCTGTCACCGCATAGCCCTTGTCGGCAAGGCATTTGGTCATACTGCCCGTTCCGCAGCCGATATCCAGTATAAAGTCATCCTCACCAATGCCAGCCTGATGAAAAAAGCCAGAAATGTAATCACTTCTGACTTCATAATCAACATTTTGAGTTAAGGCGTCATAATACTTTGCAAAAATGCCGTAATTACTCATTCTCAGCCTCTTTAATTCTCTCAAAGATTTTGTCGTAACCGTCGCAACCGTACTGCAGCGAACGGTTGACGCGGCTGATGGTGGCGGTGGAAGCGCCGGTCTCATTTACGATATCGGTATAAACCGCTTTTTCGCTCAGCTTCTTCGCAACAACCAAACGCTGCGCGAGCGTTTTCAGCTCCTGCACCGTGCATAAATCCTCAAAGAAATCATAGCATTCTTCCCTTGTTTCAAGTGCAAGAATGGCTTTGAATAAGAAATCAATATTACTGTTGACCAATTTTTCGTTCATTGAAATGAACCTCCAAATCATACTTTATCATATGTTAACACATTAAAGTGTGATTGTAAAG
>CALGGQ010000151.1 GCA_937915775.1 uncultured Clostridia bacterium
ACAACTGGTCACTAGCCACTGGTCACTGGTCACTATCTCGACAAATTCTAATTTGCAGAGCAAAACGGGCTGCCCGCCGGCAGCCCGTTCTCCTTATTCAATCCCGAGGACCTTGTATTCCTTATCCTCCACCGCTTTGGTGAGAGCAGCGTCGTCTACGTCCTTCGTGAGCGTAACAACGGCTTCGCCTGCCTCGTGGCTGGCAGTGGCTGTTGCTACGCCGTCCAGCGCCTCGAGCGCCTTTTTAACAGCAGCTTCGCAGTGGGGGCACATCATGCCTTCAATTTTAATTGTTTTTGTCATATCATTCGTCTCCTTTTTATTTTCAGCCTGTATGAGCGGAAGCGCAACGGGCTTCTTAGTTCGTTTCATCTTCTTGTGCGGATTAAACCAGTTCAGGCGCAGCGCATTTGTCACCACGCAGAACGAGGAAAGGCTCATCGCCGCCGCGCCGAACATCGGGCTGAGCGTCCAGCCGGTAATCGGAATCCACAGCCCTGCGGCAAGCGGAATGCCGATAATATTATAAATAAACGCCCAAAACAGGTTTTCGTGGATATTCGTCAGCGTGGCACGGCTCAGACGGATGGCAGCAGGCACATCGCTCAGCCTGCTGTTCATCAATACCACGTCCGCCGCATCAATTGCCACATCGGCGCCCGCGTCAATGGCAATGCCGATATCCGCTCGGGTAAGTGCCGGCGCGTCGTTAATGCCGTCGCCGACCATCGCCACCTTGCCGTAGGCGGACAGCTCGCGGATAACCTTTTCCTTTTCATCCGGCATCACGTCGGCAATTACCCTGTCCACACCTGCCTGTTTGCCGATTGCCTCCGCTGTTTTGCGGTTGTCGCCTGTCAGCATTACCACGCGGATACCCATTTCCTGCAGCGCCTTGACAGCTGCAGCGCTGTCCTCCTTGATTACATCGGCAACGGCGATGATGCCAATCAATCGGCTATCCTCCGCAAACAGCAGGGGTGTTTTTCCCTGCTCGGCAAAGGCTTCCGCCGCTCGTTCAACTTCAGCGGTCACGGCTGCCTTTTCCCGAATGAATTTGAGGCTGCCGCCGAGCACGGTTTTGCCGTCTATTATGGCGGTGACGCCGCTGCCGGACAGCGCCTTGAATTCGCTGCTCTCCATCGGCGTTATCTGCTGCGCTTCGGCATACACCTTAATCGCACCCGCGAGCGGATGCTCGCTCTTGATTTCCAACGAATACGCCGTTTGCAGCAACTCCTGCTCTGTAATACCGAGCGGCAGGATATCCGTCACCTGCGGCTTGCCCTGCGTAATCGTGCCGGGTTTATCCAGCGCCGCAATCTGAATT
>CALGGQ010000152.1 GCA_937915775.1 uncultured Clostridia bacterium
GGCTATGCCCGAAAATGAAATACCACCCGCTATGCGGGTGGATATTTATTATTGTTTTTGCCCTTTAAAATACAAAGGCGGTATGATATAATAAATTAACTACACCCAAGGGAGATATTTATGGAAAACGAAACCCTTGAAAAGTTAACAGGTACGGTGGAGGACGTCAGCTTCTATAATGAATCAACCGGCTTCTGCGTGGCGGAAATCAATGCTGCCGGCGAGGGCGTTACCGTCGTCGGCGCTGTCGGCGAGTTGGTGGTCGGAACAGAGGTGGAATGCGAGGGACAGTGGGATTTTCACCCCTCCTTCGGCAGACAGTTTAAAGCCCAAACCGTTAAACAGACGCTTCCGGCGGACGCCGGGGGGATTCTTCGTTATCTCTCCTCCGGCATTATCCGCGGCGTGCGCGAAGCCACGGCTGCCAAAATTGTGGAGGCGTTCGGCGCGAATACCTTTGAGATAATTGAAAACGAGCCGGAGCGGCTGGCAGATATCAAGGGCATTACCAAGGCGAAGGCGCGGCAAATCAGTCGGGAATTCAAGGCGCAGTTTGCCGCCAGAGAAACGCTGATAGGCTTAACGGCGCTCGGTATGTCGCAGAATGAGGCGATTAAAACTTACGGCATTTTCAAGGGCGAGGCGCTGGATTTGGTCAGAGCCAACCCCTATGCGCTCATCGGATGTGTGCCGGGTATCACCTTTGACAAAGCGGATGAAATTGTGGATAACTTAGACGAAAAGCCGCCGCTCGATTACCGCGCGCAGGCGGGCGTGGTGCATATCGTGCGCCACAATCTCGGCAACGGTCACACCTGCATTCCGCGTGACAGAATCTTTGTGCCGGCGAAGGACTTGCTCGGCTGCAGTGACGACTATGTGGATATCGCGCTCGACAATGCGATTGACGCCAAAATGCTGGTGCAGCAGGCGCTGGACGGCAGGGAATTCCTGTTTCTGCCCGAAATCTACACGGCGGAGAGGACGATTGCCGACCGCATTCAGATTATGACCAAATTCCCGCCGCAGAAGAATGAGCTGTTTACTTCGGAGATAGACGCCTTTGAGATAGCCAACCGAATGGAGCTGGACGAAAAGCAGCGTGAGGCGATTGAGATTGCCGTCACCAAGGGCTTGCTGATTTTAACAGGCGGCCCCGGTACCGGTAAAACCACCACGGTAAAGGGCATTATCAGCCTGATGAAAAGCAGGGGGCTGAACGTTGTCTTAACCGCGCCGACAGGACGTGCGGCACAGCGGATGGAGGAGCTGACGGGCTTTGAAGCCAAGACCATTCACCGCTTGCTCGAAGTGGAATATGCCGATGACGCCGCGGCGCCGAGCTTTGTACATAACCTGCGCAATCCGCTTGACTGCGACGCGATTATCGTTGACGAGCTGTCGATGGTCGATGTCACCATTTTTGCGGCGCTGCTGGATGCGATGCCGCTGCACTGCCGTCTGATTATGGTCGGCGACCAGGACCAGCTGCCGCCCGTCGGTGCCGGCAATGTGCTGAAGGATTTGATTGAGAGCGGCAAAATCGGTGTTGTCACGCTCGATAAGGTATTCCGTCAGGCGATGCAAAGCCGCATTGTCACGAATGCGCACCGCGTTGTGAAGGGCGAAATGCCGGTGATTGATAACGCGCCCGAATCGGATTTCTTCCTGCTTTCCGAAACAAACAAATACAACGTGGCGAAGAAGATTTTAGGTTTGGTGACGCAGCGCCTGCCGCTGTCCTACGGCTATGACCCAATGAGCGATATTCAGGTGCTCTGCCCGAGCCGACTGGGTGAAACCGGCACGCAGAGTATTAATGCGCTGCTGCAGTCTCGCCTGAATCCGCCGTCACCCGAGAAACAGGAAATACGCTATCAGGGCTTCATTCTGCGTGAAGGCGACCGCGTGATGCAGATTAAGAATAACTACGACGTTCCGTGGTTTAAGGGCGCTGAAAGCGGTCAGGGCGTGTTTAACGGCGATATCGGCATCCTGCGTCGGATTGACGCGGCAAACAACGCGATTACGGTGCTCTTTGACGATAAGGAAGCGCTGTATTCCTATGAAAATGTCCGCGAGCTGGAGCTGGCGTATGCGATGACTGTTCATAAGAGCCAGGGCAGCGAATTCACGGCGGTCATTATGCCCGTCGTCGCTGTGCCGCTCAATCTCTCCTACCGCAATCTCTTTTATACTGCGCTGACACGAGCCAAGCAGCTGCTGGTGCTTGTCGGCAATAAACGCAGCATCAAGTCGATGGTGGATAACGATAAAAAGACGCGCCGCTACAGCGCTTTGAAATTCTTTATTGAAAATAATACCGATATATAATATAATGAAAATCTAAAAACAATTTCGGAGTTACCTTCCATGATATTCGGATATGATTTAGGGGTTGATTTGGGAACCAGCACCATCGTCATCAGCGTACCCGATAAGGGTATTGTGCTGAATGAGCCGAGCTACGTTGCCTTTGATACCGAAACGGAAAAGGTGCTCTATGCCGGCAGAAGAGCGTATTACCTGCAGGGCAGAGAGCCGAAGGGTGTCAGCGTGCTGCAGCCTATCCAGGACGGTGTTATCAGCAACTATTCGCTCACGCAGC
>CALGGQ010000153.1 GCA_937915775.1 uncultured Clostridia bacterium
CCTCGGCGGCGTGGAGAGCCTTGTGTGCCACCCCGCAAGCATGACGCACGCGGCGATTCCGTATGAGGTGCGCCAAAAGGTCGGCATCACCGACGGTTTAATCAGACTGTCCATCGGCATAGAAAGCATCGACGACATTCTTGCCGATTTAGAGCAGGCGATTGCGGAAAGCGAGGAATAACTATGGCGCTTTATGACGACATGCAGCAGCTAATCGGCAACACGCCGCTGGTACACATCAAAAACTTCGAAAAGGCATACGGCTTAGAGGCAAACATCTATGCCAAGCTGGAATACTTCAACCCCGCTGGCTCGGTGAAGGACAGAATCGCCAAGGCGATTATTGACGATGCCGAAGCAACGGGCAAGCTCAATCAGGATTCCGTCATCATTGAGCCGACCTCCGGCAACACCGGCATCGGCATTGCCTCTTATGCAGCCACCAAGGGCTATAAGGTCATCATTACGATGCCCGAGAGCATGAGCGTGGAGCGCCGCAACCTGATGAAAGCATACGGCGCGGAGCTGGTGCTGACGGAAGCTGCCAAGGGCATGAAAGGCGCTATTGCGAAAGCCGAGGAGCTGCACGCTGCAAACCCGAATTCCATCATCGCCGGTCAGTTCGTCAATCCCGTGAACCCGAAAATCCACTATGAGACCACCGGTCCCGAAATCTGGAAGGATACGGACGGCAAGGTAGATATCTTCGCGGCAGGCGTCGGCACGGGCGGCACGCTTTCCGGCGTCGGCAAATACCTCAAGGAGCAGAATCCGAACGTTAAAATCATCGCCTTTGAGCCTGAAACCTCCCCTGTTCTTTCACAGGGCACGGCAGGCGCACACAAAATTCAGGGCATCGGCGCAGGCTTCGTACCCGATACGCTTGACACGAGCATTTATGACGAGGTCGTCACCATTCCAAACGAGGCAGCCTTTGAAACAGGCGCCGCCTTCCCGGCACTGGAGGGTGCGCTGGTCGGTATTTCCAGCGGCGCAGCACTTTGGGGCGCAATCCAACTCGCCAAACGTCCGGAAAACAAGGGCAAGAACATCGTTGTCCTGCTCCCCGATTCCGGTGACCGCTTCCTTTCCACGCTGCTTTTTAGCGGCAACTAGGGC
>CALGGQ010000154.1 GCA_937915775.1 uncultured Clostridia bacterium
CACAAAAAATGATGGTAGACTCTTTTTTGTGTCTACCATCATTATATCACTTCAGCTTACTCGCCGTCTTTTTTGATTTGCCTTTCGAGCCAGGTGGCGCCTAAATCCAGCGCAGTATACAAGCCCTTCTTTTCGCTCTTTTTAATGATTCTGTCCTTCGGTGAGACGGTTTCGTCCGTGCTGATGAGCTGGACGGAAACATCGTCCGCTACGGTGACGCCGTTTTCCTCTTTCTCGGATTTAATGGTAAGAAAGACAACGTACGCGTCGTTCATATCCCCGTAGTAAAGGGTTTTGCCGTTTCTCACAAGCGGCTTGCCCTTGTATTCGATAAAATCAGCCTTGCCTTTTTCAGCCGGCTTTTTTTCTTCTGCCAATCGTATTTCCTCCGTACTTAACTTAAATAAGACTTTACCATTTCCGCCAGCAGCTCGTCGCGGTCAATGCGGCGAATCAGGCTTCTGGCGTTCTTATGGGTGGTGATATAAGTCGGGTCCTCGGAAAGAATGTAGCCGACGATCTGGTTAATAGGATTGTAGCCCTTTTCCTGCAGCGCGTCAAACACCTGTGTCAGCGTTTCCTTCATCACGTCGTCATTTTCCTTGCCGATTTTAAAGGTCATGGTTTTACCCGTCATAGTAAAGTCACCTCCGTTGATAATTATACAGATACATTATATACAAAAAGACTGGGAATTACAATAGTTTTGTTTAAAAATTTCGTCAGCAGTTCCAAAAAACTTGACATTTGAAGTGCAAGGTATTATAATTTATCAAGATATTTATAAGCAACTACGGCTGAGATGCGGCGTAAGTAGGAACGGCTGACCCCTTTCAGAGAGTCTGCGGCAGGTGAAAGCAGGCAGGGAGGACGTTTTGAATTTCAACCGCGGAGCCCTCTGCGAGCAAGTAAGCAGAGCGTTAATACTGCGTTAAAGTATATGAGCGGCAGCGGCGCCTTATGCCGTTGCAATTTGAGTGGTACCACGGATTTTCATCCGCCTCATTGCGAGGCGGATTTATTTTTTACGGAGGTTCATATGGATAACAGAATTCTGAAGCTGAAAGAGCAGTTTGAAAAAGAGCTGGCTGCTATCGGCGATTTGTCCGAGCTCGAGGAGGTGCGCGTTGCCTACCTCGGCAAAAAGGGCAGTGTTACCGATTTGTTAAAGGGGATGCGCGAGCTCTCGAATGAGGAAAAGAAGTCGTTCGGTCAGCACGTCAACGAACTCAAGGGCGTTGTGGCTGCCAAGATTGCGGAAAAGACCGAGCAGCTCAAAGAGGCGCAGGTGCAAAAGGAAATCGAGCTGATGCCCGCGTTTGACCTGTCTATTCCGGCGCATCTGGAGCGCGGCTCGTACCATCCGATTACGCTGGTGCAGCGCCAGTGCGAGCAGATATTTAAGTCGATGGGCTTCACTGTGGAGGATTACAGCGAGGTCGTGACGGACTATGAGTGCTTTGAATCCGTCAACATTCCGAAGGACCATCCTGCCCGCGATATGCAGGATACCTATTACCTCACCAACGGTCAGCTTTTAAAGAGCCAGACCTCTGCGGCGCAGAATGCGATTTTGAGAAAATACAAGAAGCCGCTCGTGGAGGACGGCGTGCCGATTAAGGCAATTTTCCCGGGCAGATGCTTCCGTAACGAAGCAACCGATAACTGCCACGAAAATACCTTCTTCCAGATGGAGGGTATGATGGTGGATAAGGATATCTCCATCTCTAACTTAATTTACTTTATGAAAACGATGCTGTCCGAGGTGTTCCAGCGGGATATCAAGGTGCGTCTGCGTCCTGGCTTCTTCCCGTTCGTGGAACCCGGTTTTGAGCTCGATATCAGCTGCCTTATCTGCGGCGGCGAGGGTTGTTCCAGCTGTAAGCACAGCGGCTGGCTGGAGCTTTGCCCGTGCGGTATGATTCATCCCGAGGTGCTGCGTATGGGCGGCATTGACCCGGAGGAATACACCGGCTTCGCCTTTGGCCTCGGTTTAACAAGACTGGTGATGATGAAGTACGGCATCAGCGATATCCGTGATTTGAACAGCGGCAACCTGAAGGCGATGACGCAGTTCACCGATGACGCACAGTAAGAAAGGGGAGTGACACGATGTTTTTATCAATGAACTGGATTTCGGACTTTGTTGATTTAACAGGTCTTGACAAAATGAAACTCATCAATCAGTTTTCACTCTCCACGGCGGAGGTGGAAAACGAGATTTTCTTCAAAGGCAGCGACCTTTCCGGCGTTGTTGTGGCGGAGATTAAATCTGTGGAAAATCATCCGGACAGCAAGAAGCTCCATCTGTTAAAGGTGGATGCCGGCGAAGCGGAGCTGACGGACGTTGTCTGCGGTGCGCCGAATGTCCGTGTGGGAATGAAAACCGCGTTTGCCAAGGTCGGTGCTAAGCTCGGCGAGATGGAAATCGCGCCGCGTCCGCTGGCGGGCTTTATGAGCTGCGGTATGTGCTGCTCCGAAAAGGAAATCGGTATTTCCGACGATAACAGCGGTATTATGGAGATTACGGATGACGTACCGAACGGTACCGATTTAAAGGATATTTATCAGATTGACGATATCGTTTTTGAGGTTGATAATAAGTCCTTAACCAACCGTCCCGACCTTTGGGGACATTACGGCATCGCGCGTGAATTTGCGGCGCTGGCGGGACGTCCGCTCAAACCGCTGGATACGATTGACACCGCGCAGTACGATAACCTGCCCCAAGTGGACCTGAAGATTTTAGACCCGCTGTGCCAGCGTTATTCCTGTATGCAGGTGGAGAACATCAGCCGCAGCGTATCGCCCGTCAATATGCGTATCCGTCTGTATTACTGCGGTATGCGCGCCATCAACTTCCTTGCCGATTTAACCAACTATCTGATGCTCGAAATGGGGCAGCCGATGCACGCCTTCGACAGCCGCAAGGTCGGTAAAATCCGCATCCGCCGCTTTGATACTCCGTTTACCTTCAAAACGCTGGACGGCGTGGACAGACAGATAGACGAGAACACGCTGATGATTTGCAACGATGAAACGCCGGTGGCGATTGCGGGTATCATGGGCGGTCTGGACAGTGAAATCGTGGAGGATACAACGACGCTGACGCTCGAGAGCGCAACCTTTGATGCCGCCTCTATCCGTAAATCCACGGTTCGTCTGGCGCACCGTACTGACGCTTCGATGCGTTACGAGAAGTCGCTTGACCCCGAGATGACGGACGTTGCCATTGCCCGCTTCATTAAGCTTTTGCAGGAGGCTGACGGCGGCGCGACGGTTGTTTCCGCGCTGACGGATGAATATGCGTATCATTATCCCGCCATTACGATTGATTTTGACAAGGCGTTTGTGGATAAATATACGGGTATTGAGATTGATAACGATACGATTGTTACCACGCTGAACTCCCTCGGCTTCTCCGCGACGGAGAGCGAGAATGAATTCACCGTCAAGGTGCCGAGCTGGCGTGCCACGAAAGACGTCACGATGAAGGCGGACATCATTGAGGAGATTACCCGTATTTACGGCTATGATAACTTCGATGTGCATACCACCCGTTCACCGCTTTATCCCGTGCGTCCCGATACGGAAAAGACGGACGAGGAGCGCATCAAGGATTTACTTGTCAAGCGCTACAGCCTGCACGAGCTGCACTCCTATGTCTGGGCGTATTATGATGAACTCAAGGCGCTGGGCATTGACGTGGAGGGCTATATCAAGCTCGCGAATGCCTCCAACCCGAATATCGAAACGATTCGTGCTTCCATGATTCCGACGCAGCTCTGCCAGGTGAAGTCCAATACATCCTTTGCGCCCGATTTCGGTATTTTTGAAATCGGCAGAGTCGTAACCGGTATGGATGAGAATAACCTCTGCATCGAGCGCAAGAAGCTCGGTATCACGCTCTATTCCCGCGTGAAACCGCTGCCGATGCTCTACTTTGCGCTGCGCGATATGCTCTGCGTTATCGTGGATGACTTAAAGCACAAGACCGTCTCCTTCGCACCGAAGGCGGCAGAGCACAGCTACCAGCACCCGACGAATCTTTTTGCTCTTTACTGCGACGGCAGGGAAATCGGCGAAATCGGCATCGTCCACCCGACTGTTTCCAAGAAGATTGATAAGAAGGCGGCGATTATTTACGCCGAGGTGGATATCAACGCGCTTTCCGAAATCGAGAACGCTTCGATTGCCTACACGGAGCCGAGCCGCTTCCCGTCGATAGAACTGGATTTGTCGTTCCTGGCGGATACCTTCCTACCGATTGCTATGGCGATTGAGCATACGCACTCCCCGCTGATTCAGAAGGTCGAGGTGACGGACGTCTATGAGGACGAAAATACCAAGTCCATCACCACCCGCATCACCTTTGCGCATCCCGAAAAAACGCTCAAGCGTGAGGAAGTGCAGGAGATAGCGGATGCCATTATTGACGAGCTGAAAGGCATCGGCATCACCCTGAAATCATAAAATAAAATCAACGGACGGTTTTTGCCGTCCGTTTTTTGTCATCAGTAGTGTACAGATAGACAGACTGTGACAGACTTATATAGTAGTATTCTACTTTTTATTTTTAAGGGCTTTATTGTTTTTGTCTGTCTAGTCTGTCTCATTTAATTGCTTTGGTCAGAAAAAGTCAAAAAATTTTCGAAAAGGGTATTGACTTTTCCTGACCTTTGTGCTATAACAGTCACGAAGGACAAAGAAAGTCAAAGTTAAAAACGATAATTCTTTGACTTTCGGCAGTCCGTCAAAAACGATGAAAGGTCGTGATTACCAAATGAAAATGAGCGATATGATTGCGGATATGATTCTGAATATGTTTGATGATTCCACCTCCACGGTGCAGATTCAGCGCAATGATTTGGCGAGCCGTCTCGGCTGTGTGCCGAGCCAGATTAACTATGTTATCACCTCGCGCTTTACGCCGGAGGCAGGTTACCGCATTGAGAGCCGCAGAGGCGGCGGTGGCTATATCTTAATCAGCCGTGCCGAAAGCAAGGACAGCGTACTGATGAGCTTTATCAATGCCGTGGGCGACAGCATCGACGAGCGCACTGCCAGAGCGAATATCATCAATCTGAACTACCAGGGTTTGATTGACGACAAGGCGGCAAAGCTGATGACCTCGGTGCTTGCCGACAGCAATTTCAAGGAGCTTGACCGTGAGGTAGCGAACAGAATCAGAGCAATTCTTTTAAAAAAGATGCTGATTGCATATATTAATTAGTAGGAGGGATACACAATGAAATGCACACATTGTCATGAAAAAGAAGCGAATACGCATTATAAGAAGATTGTTAACGGAAAGAAGGAGGAAATGTACCTCTGCGAGGACTGCGCGAAGGAGCTCGGTATTATGGAGGAATTTCAGTTTGAGCCGTTCACGCTCGATTCCTTCTTCGGCAACCTGCTGGGCGCCGGTGTGGCAGGAATGAATTCCCTCAGCGGTGTTGACCGCTGCACTTACTGCGGCACGACGTTTAACGATATTGTGAATTCCGGCAGAGTCGGCTGTGCGCACTGCTATGACCGCTTTGAAAACAAGCTCGCGCCGAGCATTGAAAAGCTGCACGGCAGAACAAAGCACGTCGGCAAAAGCGTGACCTATACCGAGGAGAAAGCGCCTGCCGAAGGCGACACAAAGCCAGAGAAAACGTCCAAGCTGGAGCAGCTCAAGGCTGACTTAAAGCTGGCGGTACTCGAGCAGCGCTTTGAGGACGCGGCGGTACTGAGAGACAAGATTAAGGAATTAGACGCGGAGGGTAAATAAAATGAGCAAATGGTATCAAGGTAACGGCAATAATGCAGATGTTGTTTTGTTCTCAAAGGTAAGGCTGGCAAGAAATTTAGCCGACGCACCGTTTCCGTCTGTGATGAATGACGACATCAGAAAGAGCGTCACAAAGAAGCTCTATGCCGCCGTCAAGAGCTCGCCGCTTGCGGGCGAATTTGATATGATTAATCTGGCGGATGCCAGTGAGGCGCAGGCGCTGTCCTATGCCGAAAAGCTGCTCATCAGCAAGGACTTTGCCAAGGACAGAGAGCATGCTTCGTTCCTGCTCTCCAAAAGCAGCGATATGAGCGTGATGCTCTGCGAGGAGGACCATCTGAGAATTAACGCCTTTGCCGCCGGTCAGGATTTAGCCGGTGCGTACGAAAAGGCGAATGCGCTGGACGATATCTTCATCAGTACCTTGAAGATTGCCTACTCCGAGAAGCTCGGTTTTTTAACCGCATCACCGATGAATCTCGGCACCGGCTTAAAGGCTTCTTATGCGCTGCATCTGCCGGCACTGGCAAGGGCAAACGCGATCTACCGCCTGTCCGCGATGGTGGGCAAGCTCGGTCTGTCGCTGCGCGAGCTGTTCCGCAGCGGCGCAGGGGATATCTATGTCCTTTCCAACCAGGTGTCGCTCGGTATCAGTGAGCAGAGCGCGATGGATAACCTCACGGCTATCTGCGACCAGATTGTCCGCCAGGAGCGTACTGCCCGCGAGGAGCTGAAACAAAATGCGGATTTTGAGGATAAAATCTACCGCACGATGGGCATACTGAAAACGGCAAGACGGCTGGATTTCAGCGAATTTCTGGATACGCTGTCGCTCGCCCGTCTCGGTGCCAGCCTCAAATATCTTGAGATTGATTTTGCCACCATCGGCGATATGTTCTACGATTTACAGAACGCCACGCTGATTGCCTCCGCCAAAGCGGATTTGACCGAGCAGATGTGCGCCGGTCTGAGAGCGCAGATTATCAGAGAAAAACTCGAGTAGTCAGTAGTTAGTAGTAAGTAGTCAGTAGTTGGTTGGTCCTGCGGACGGCCATCATAATAATTTGGGTGTGGGCGGAGCCCGCCCCTAACTACTAACTATGAACGATTAACTACTAACTAAACAGGAGGAATTGACAATGTACAGGTTTAATTCTTTTACACAAAAGGCAAACGAGGTGCTGAACCTCGCTATCAAAGCTGCTGAAAACTATGGTCATAATTATGTCGGCAGCGAGCATATTTTAATCGGTATTCTGAAAGAGGGTACGGGCATTGCGGCGTCCGTGCTGAATGAAAGGGGCGTCACGCTGGAGGATGTGGATGCGCTTATTCAGGAGGAAATCGGTGTCGGCAACCCGACTCGTTTAACCCCTGAGGACTTTACCCCGCGCTCCAAGCGGATTATTGAGCTCTCGTTCCAGATTGCGCGCAGCATGATGAATTCCTTTGTCGGCACGGAGCATTTGCTGATTTCGCTTGTCAAGGAAACGGATTCCTATGCCGTGAAGTTCTTAAACGAGCTCGGCGCGGATGAAAACGCCGTGCTGGAGGAGCTGGCGCAGACGATGTCCAGCGGAGAAGCAGAGCAAAAGCGCACTGCCCGCGGCGGCAAAAAGGCAAAGAGCAAAACGCCGACGCTCGATGAATTCGGCAAGGACTTGACCGAGCTTGCCAAGCAGGGCAAGATTGACCCTGTTATCGGCAGAGAAAAGGAAATTCAGCGTGTGATTCAGATTCTGTCACGCCGTAATAAAAACAACCCCTGCTTAATCGGCGAGCCGGGTGTCGGCAAGACCGCTATCGCAGAGGGGCTGGCGCTGAAAATCGTGCAGGATGAGGTGCCGGAGCTGCTAACAGGCAAGAAGATTGTCGCACTCGATTTGACCTCGATGGTTGCCGGTACGAAGTACAGAGGCGACTTTGAGGAGCGTATTAAAAAGGCGATGGACGAGGTGCGCGAGGCAAAGGACGTTATCCTCTTTATCGACGAGGTGCATACGATTATGGGTGCCGGTGCCGCCGAAGGTGCGGTAGATGCGGCGAACATCTTAAAGCCCTCGCTGGCAAGAGGTGAAATTCAGGTCATCGGCGCCACCACCATTGACGAATACAGAAAGAATATTGAAAAGGACGCAGCGCTTGAGCGACGTTTCCAGCCCGTTACCGTCGGCGAGCCGACGGAGGAGGAAACCGTGGAAATTCTGCGCGGATTGCGTGACCGCTATGAAGCGCACCACAAGGTGAGAATTACGGATGAAGCGATTGAAAGCGCCGTCAAGCTGTCATCGAGATACATTGCGGACAGATATCTGCCCGACAAGGCGATTGACTTAATCGACGAGGCGGCTTCCGTTGTGCGCCTGAACGCCCAGACCATTCCGCAGAACTTAAAGGATATGGAGGCGGAAATCAAGCGTCTGGAGCAGGAAAAGCAGACAGCAGCCTCCTCACAGGATTTTGAAGGCGCGGCTAAGCTCAGAGACAAGCAGAATTCGCTCAAGGAACTGCTGAAGGGCGAAAAGGAGAAGTGGCGTGGCGTATCTTCGCACGAGGTGAAATCCGTCACGACAGAGGAGATAGCGCAGGTTGTATCCTCCTGGACGGGTATCCCCGTCACGGAGCTTTCCAAGGAGGAAAGCGAGCGCCTGCTGCATATGGAGCAGATTCTGCACGAGCGTATTGTCGGACAGGACAAAGCCGTCAGCGGCGTTGCCAAGGCAATCCGCCGCGGCAGGGTAGGGCTGAAAAACCCGAACCGTCCGATTGGCTCCTTCATCTTCCTCGGCCCCACCGGCGTCGGCAAAACCGAGCTGTGCAAAACGCTTGCCGAGGCGATGTTCGGCGATGAAAACGCGATTATCAAGCTCGATATGAGCGAGTATATGGAAAAGCATACTGTCTCCAAGCTCATCGGCTCGCCTCCGGGTTACGTCGGCTTTGACGAGGGCGGACAGCTGACGGAGAAAATCCGCCGCAGACCGTACAGCGTCGTGCTGTTTGACGAGATTGAAAAGGCGCATCCCGATGTGTTCAATATCCTGCTGCAGATTCTCGAGGACGGCGTGCTGACCGATTCGCAGGGCAGAACGGTCTCGTTCAAAAACGCAATCATCATTATGACCTCCAACGTCGGCGCGTCCAAGATTACGGAGAACCGCCAGTCGCTCGGCTTCGGCGACAGCACCGACAGCGGCAAGTCGATTGAGGAGCTGGTCACGGCAGAACTGAAGAAAACCTTTAAGCCGGAATTCCTGAACCGTCTGGACGAAATCATCGTGTTCAACCAGCTTGAAAAGGACGATATTAAGGAAATCGCACGGCGTATGCTCAAAACGCTGACCAAGCGCCTGAAGGAGATGGATATTGACATTGAATTCACCGAGGCGGCGATTGACGCACTGAGCGAAGGTGGCTTTGATAAGGTCTACGGCGCGCGTCCGTTGCGGCGTGAAATCCAGTCCAAGATTGAGGATAAGCTCTCCGAGCTGATTCTGGAGGACAAAATCAAGCCGTTCACCAAGTGCGTGGTCGATTATCAAAACAACGAGTTCACCTTTACCGATGAAATGATAAAGGCGGCGTAATACTCTTATAAGAATACCCCGAGCAATCGGGGTGTTTTTTTATTAAGAAAACAAAATGCAAAATTTCGGCGGCTTCTCTTGACAAACAGGGGTAAAAGTGTAACAATGTGAGAGGTAAATTATTTTCCAGAAAGGGGAAAAATTATGAACAAGTACATTGAAAATGTGATTGCTACTGCGGAACGAAGAAACCCCGAAAAGCCGGAATTCATTCAAACGGTAAAAGAGGTATTCGGTTCTCTTGAGCAGGTGATCGATGAGCATCCGGAGTATGTGGAAGCCGACATTCTCGGCAGAATGGCGGAGCCGGAGCGCTTCATCACCTTCCGTGTGGCATGGGTTGATGACGAAGGCAAAACGCAGGTAAACAGAGGCTTCCGTGTGCAGTTTAACTCTGCCATCGGTCCTTACAAGGGCGGTCTGCGCTTCCATCCCAGCGTGAACGGCTCAATTATGTTCTTCCTCGGCTTTGAGCAGACCTTCAAAAACTCGCTGACCGGTCTTCCGATGGGCGGCGGCAAGGGCGGCTCCGACTTTGACCCGAGAGGCAGAAGCAACGGCGAAATTATGCGTTTCTGCCAGGCGTTTATGACAGAGCTTTACCGTCACATCGGTCCCGATGTGGACGTACCGGCAGGCGATATCGGCGTCGGCGGACGTGAAATCGGCTACCTGTTCGGTCAGTATAAGCGCATCCGCAATGCGTATGAAAACGGCGTGCTGACCGGTAAGGGACGTTCCTACGGCGGCTCTCTGATTCGTCCGGAGGCTACCGGCTACGGTGCTGTGTATTATACGCTGGAAGTATTAAAGCACGAGAATGATACCATCGAGGGTAAGACGGTTGCTATCTCCGGCTTTGGTAACGTTGCCTGGGGCGCCTGCAAGAAGCTCGCAGAGCTCGGCGCAAAGCCTGTCACCATCTCCGGTCCGGACGGCTATGTCTACGATGCGGACGGTATTATCACCGAGGAAAAGATTGACTATCTGCTTGAAATGCGTGCTTCCGGCAGAGACCGCTGCCAGGATTATGCGGATAAATTCGGCGTCCCGTTCTTCCCGGGTGAAAAGCCGTGGGGCGTCAAGGTTGACATCTGTATGCCGTGCGCTACGCAGAACGAGGTCAATATGGACGAGGCGAAGAAGATTCTCGCCAACGGCACGAAGTACTACATCGAGGTTGCTAATATGCCGACCACCGAGGATGCCTTTGACCTGTTCCGCGAGACAGAGGGCGTCATCATTGCGCCGTCCAAGGCGGTTAACGCCGGCGGCGTTTGCACCTCCGGTCTGGAAATGTGCCAGAACAGCGCAAGACTGAGCTGGACTGCCGAGGAGGTTGACGCAAGACTGCATCAGGCAATGATTGATATCCATAACAATTCTATGGAGGCTGCCGCACGCTACGGCTTGGGCTATGACCTTGTCGCAGGCGCGAACATCGCCGGCTTTGAAAAGGTCGCCGACGCGATGATGCAGCAGGGCATTTATTAATTCGGAATTGAAAAACGGATGGCTTTTGCCATCCGTTTTTGCTTTTATAATTTGATGACGTCGTTAAAGACGGCGGTCATTTTTTTACTGATGGGTAAATCCATATGCAGCGAGCCGAAGTACCAGTGGCGGTATTCCACGCTTTTCATCAGCTCCTGCAGGTAGATATTGAGCGGGGTGAGGTGCATCTCCTGATTGGTGTGCAGGCGGATAAAATCCTTGGCGATGGCAGGTGCCTCGTAGGTCAGGACGTAATCAATCTGATAGTCGATGTCCTTGAGGTTTCTGGCACCCTCCAGCAGCTCCTGCGCGCTCGGCATTTCCTCCTTCCAGTAGGTTTTGCCCTCCTCGCGCATATCGGCGTCCTCGCTTTCGCCGCCGCCCATCACGAAAAAGTTTTTCTTCTCAATCGTGAAGATTTCGCCGCGCATCAGGTGGTAGACGTTGGAGGCGATTTTGTGCGCCGTGCCGCCCTTAAACCGATAAGGATGATAACTGTTTAAGATATCAAAATTTTCGTGTACACCGTCTACAAAGCAGATGGTGTATTTTTTCTTTTCCAGCGCTTTGATGTTCTTTTTCTCCGCCTCGCTGCCGTCCCACAGAAAGCCGAAATCGCCGCAGATAATCAGCGTGTCGTCCTCCGTCAGCTTTTTCAGCTTCGGGCTTTTGAAAAAGCTCAGATCGCCGTGTGTGTCACCGGTAATGTAAACCATATTGAAATCCTTACTTGTATTCTGAATTCGGTTATGATAATATAATAATAACTTTTAATCTTTCAGGTGTCAATACTATGAAAAAACTAATTTCGGTTGTTTTATCGTTTACCATATTGCTGCTCACCCTCTTGCTGCCGCTCGGCGCGTATGGCAAGGATTTGAATAACGATGAGGGAATGTACGCCATAACGGAGGAAATCTATGCCGATGCGTATATGCTCGTATCCCTTGATGACGACAGTTATCCCGTCATCGCGCAGAAAAACAAGGATAAGCGCAAGTTTCCCGCGTCGCTGACGAAAATTGTCACCGCGATGGTCACGCTCAATAACGTCAAGGATTTGCAGGCGAAAACCACTGTTTCCAAGGGCGCTATCAACGCACTTTCGGGCACGGGCGCGCAGGTGGCAGGGCTCAAACCAGGTGAGGAGCTGACGATTGAACAGCTGCTTTACCTCACGATGGTGCATTCCGCGTGCGATGCGTGCCAGGTGCTCGGTGAATATGTGGCTGGCACGGTGCAGGAGTTCGTCAAGATGATGAATAACTGGTGCATTGCTATCGGCTGTACGGGCACGAACTTCGTCAACCCTGACGGTTTGCACGATCCAAATCACTATACCACGGCTGCCGACATGGAGCTCATCACATTGGAAGCGCTGAAGAATGAGACCTTTGTGAAAATTGCGACCACGCAGCTGTACGAATATAACGATTACACCTTTATCCACACCAATTTTATGCTGGATAAATACCATGTGACGTATTATTATCCGTATGCGCAGGGCATCAAAACCGGCTCTACCTCAGAGGCAGGCTACTGCGTGATTACCAAGGCGTCGAAAAACGGCTATAATTATCTTGCCATCGTGATGGACGCGCCGGTGAAAAAGCTGAACGGTTATGACACAAAGTGCTCCTTTATTGATGCGGCAACGATGTTTGACTGGGCGTTTGATTCGCTGAAATATTCCACCGTTGTCCGTGCCAACGATGTGGTGACAGAGGTGCCGATTATCAACGGTAAGGATGCCGACACCGTACAGCTGATTGCGGAAAAGGACGTGACGACGCTGGTGCCGGTGGCGCTTGACCCGTCCGCCGTGATGCTCAAGCCGATTGACCCGCCGGAGCAGCTGGAAGCGCCGATTACGCAGGGCACCAAGGTCTGCGAAGCCGATATCATTTATGCCAACAAGATTATTGCCAGAGTCAATCTGGTAGCGGCAAAGAGCGTGGAGCTCTCCACCTTTCTCAAAATCTACAACGCCGTGCGCGATTTCCTCGGGCAAAAAACGGTGCTTGCGGTGCTCGTGTTGCTGATTTGCGGTGTTATCCTGTATATCATCATCTTTGCCATTCGTATGAGCAAGGCAAAGAAACGTGCGGCTGCCAAACGCCGTCGCCGTGAGGAGCTCGATGAGCAGATGAGCCGCAACATCCGTCAAAGCAGACGCGGCAGCGACGACCTCCCGCCTCCCAAGAGAAAGTAAGAAAAAAGGATTGCTGAGGCAATCCTTTTTTAGTGGCTAGTGGCTAGTGGCTAGTGGTTAGTGATTAGTGGTTAGTGGTTAGTGATTAGTGGTTAGAGAGGAGCGGTATGATGGATTCTATGTTTACCACCCTGCGGGAGCAGCGGCTTTCCAGCTTTGAGGGGCTCCAGCTGACGGATCAGACGTACAATCTGGCCATCGGGGTGACCCTGCTGGCGGGGATTCTCCTCGACATTGCCATCGCCTATTTCTTCACCGATTTCATTGTACAAATCCACCCCATTGTGATTCTGATCGTGTACC
>CALGGQ010000155.1 GCA_937915775.1 uncultured Clostridia bacterium
AGATCGAGCGGGACCTGAAGCTGGCGGAGGAGACCGGCTGCGGCTACCACGTGTGCCACATCTCCACCAAAGAGAGCGTGGCCCTGATCCGGGACGCCAAGAAGAGCGGCGTGGACGTGAGCTGCGAGACCGGTCCCCATTACCTGCTGCTGGACGAAAACGACCTGCAGGAGGACGGGCGCTTCAAGATGAATCCGCCCCTGAGAGCTAAAGAGGACAGACAAGCGCTGCTGGAGGGTATCCTCGACGGTACGGTGGATGTGATTGCCACCGACCACGCGCCGCACAGCGCGGAGGAAAAGAGCAGGGGGCTTGCCGGCTCTGCGATGGGCATCGTCGGGCTGGAAACCGCGTTTCCCGTTCTGTATACCAGACTGGTGAAAACAGGGTTTATCCCGCTAACAAAGCTAATTGATATGATGGCGGTGAAGCCGCGTGAAATCTTTGGCTTTGCCGGTGGCAGAATCGCGGAGGGCGAGGTTGCCGATTTGGCACTGCTGGACTTAGATGCACAGTGGACGGTCAAGCCGGACGACTTTCTGTCAATGGGGCGCGCCACGCCGTTTGACGGCTGGCAGGTCTGCGGCAAAAATGTGCTGACAATATGCGAAGGAGAGGTTGTTTATGAAGCCCTATAATAAAAAAATCATTCTCGAAAACGGCAAGGAGTTTTACGGCTACGGCTTCGGTGCCGATAAAACCGCGATTAACGAAATCGTGTTTAACACCTCGATGGTCGGGTATCAGGAAATTATTTCGGATCCGTCTTACACCGACCAGATGGTTTGCATGACGTATCCGCTCATCGGCAACTACGGCGTGTGCGATGAGGACTACGAAACCAAGGTGCCGACGATGGGCGGGCTGATTGTCAGGGAATATAACGATTTGCCCTCGAACTTCCGCTATACGAAAACGCTTTCCGAGGTGCTGGATGAATACGATATCCCCGGTATCAGCGGCATTGATACACGTATGCTCACCCGTATCATTCGTGACGAGGGCAGCCAGAAGGTGATGATTTGCAACGCTGATATGCCGTATAATAAAGCGCTGAATATGCTGCTGGAATATAAAATTCCGACGGATATGGTCAGCCGTGTTTCGTGCAAAAAGCGCTGGTATTCCAGAACGCCTAACCATCAGTATGACGTGGTGGCGATTGACTGCGGCATCAAGCTCAATATTGTGCGCAAACTCAATCAGAAGGGCTGCAACGTCACCGTGGTGCCGTATAACATCACGGCGGAGGAAATCTTAGCCCTCCAGCCGGACGGACTGTTTTTATCCAACGGTCCCGGTAACCCGGAAGATGTCACACCTGTTATCGAGGTGGTACGTCAGCTCAAAGGCAAGCTGCCGATTTTCGGCATCTGCCTCGGGCATCAGATGATTTCGCTCGCGCTTGGTGCGAAAACCTTTAAGATGAAATTCGGTCACCGCGGCGGCAATCATCCCGTGATGAATCTGGAAACGGGGAAGATTGAAATCACCTCGCAAAATCATTCCTACGCGGTTGGCGTTGATTCCTTAGCCGGAACGCCGCTGACCTTAACCCATAAGAATTTGCTGGATAACACTGCAGAGGGTGTGGAAAGCAAGGAATACAAGCTGTTCTCCGTGCAGTATCACCCGGAGAGCGCGCCCGGCCCGCAGGATAGCGCGTACCTGTTTGACAAATTTATTGACCTGATGAGAAAGGAGCGTGAGGAAAATGCCTAAGCGTACGGATATTCATAAGGTGCTGGTTATCGGCTCCGGTCCTATCGTTATCGGTCAGGCGGCGGAATTTGATTATTCCGGCACCCAGGCTTGCCTTGCGCTGCGCGAGGAGGGGTATGAGGTTGTTTTGATTAACTCCAACCCCGCCACGATAATGACGGATACGGATATCGCCGATAAGGTATATATGGAGCCGCTGACGCTCGAATATGTGGCGCGTATTATCCGCCACGAACGCCCCGATGCCATTTTACCCTCTCTCGGTGGTCAGACAGGCTTGAACCTCGCCGTGCAGCTTGCCAGAAAGGGCGTTCTGCGCGAATGCGATGTGGAAATTCTCGGCACCTCCTTTGAAGCGATTGAACGCGCGGAGGACAGAGAGCTGTTTAAAAAGCTCTGCGAGGATTTGGGCGAGCCCGTTTTGCCGTCCGAAATTGCCAACACGATGGAGGAGGGACTCAAAGCTGCCGAGGATATCGGCTATCCCGTTGTGCTGCGCCCTGCCTTTACGCTCGGCGGTACCGGCGGCGGCTTTGCCGATAACGAGGCGGAATGCCGCGAGCTGCTGAAAAATGCGCTGGCGCTTTCTCCCGTACATCAGGTGCTGGTGGAAAAATCCATCAAGGGCTATAAGGAAATCGAATACGAAGTGATGCGCGATGCCAACGATACCGCCATCACCATCTGTAATATGGAAAATATCGACCCCGTCGGCGTCCATACGGGCGACTCGGTTGTTGTTGCACCGTCGCAGACCTTGACGAACAAGGAATACCATATGTTGCGCGATTCCGCGCTGAAGATTATCAGAGAGCTGAAGATTGAGGGCGGCTGCAACGTGCAGTTTGCGCTGGATCCGCATTCCTTCCGCTATTATCTGATTGAGGTCAATCCCCGTGTGTCGCGTTCCTCGGCGCTTGCCTCCAAGGCGTCGGGCTATCCGATTGCCCGCGTGAGTGCAAAAATT
Source organism: uncultured Clostridia bacterium (assembly GCA_937915775.1). Classification (GTDB taxonomy): domain Bacteria; phylum Bacillota; class Clostridia; order Oscillospirales; family Acutalibacteraceae; genus Eubacterium_R. Next base: position 2,690 of record CALGGQ010000155.1, read on the forward strand.
GCCGTCGGTATGCACCTGGATGAAATTCAGATTGCGAATACGCCCGCCTCTTTTGAGCCGACGCTCGACTATGTGGTGTCAAAGATTGCGCGCTTCCCGTTTGATAAGTTCGCCGATGCCAACAATACGCTGAACACGCAGATGAAGGCAACGGGCGAGGTCATGGCAATCGGCAGAACGATGGAGGAAAGCCTGCTCAAAGCTGTTCGTTCACTGGAAACAGGCGTGTGCCACCTGTACCATAAAAAATTCGATTCCTTTACCGCCGAGCAGCTGCTGAAATACATTAAAACCGGAACGGACGACAGACTGTTCGCCATCGCGCAGTTAATCCGTCTCGGCGTGGATTTGGTGCTGATTTATAACGCGACCAAAATTGATATGTTCTTCCTGGATAAAATCAAGAACATCGTTGATTTTGAAACAGTTATCAAGGAGAATAAGGGCTCTCTTGAAACGCTCAAGGATGCCAAAAAGCTCGGCGTGTCCGACGCGTATATTGCGCAGTGCTGGGGAATGACGGAGGCGGATGTTTTCCGTCTGCGCAAGGAAAACCGCATCTTCCCTGTGTATAAAATGATTGATACCTGCGCGAGCGAATTTGAATCCTACGTGCCGTATTTCTATTCCACCTACGAGGATGAGAACGAGAGCATTGTTTCCGATAAAAAGAAGATTATCGTGCTCGGCTCCGGTCCTATCCGTATCGGGCAGGGCGTGGAATTCGACTATTCCACCGTCCATGCTATCTGGTCTATTCGCGATGCAGGCTATG
>CALGGQ010000156.1 GCA_937915775.1 uncultured Clostridia bacterium
TGAGGAGCAGCGCTTCGGTGTGGCGCAAAAGGAAAAAATCAAGGAAAAATTTCCGAAGGTCGATGTGCTGACGCTCTCGGCAACGCCGATTCCGCGCACGCTCAATATGGCAATGAGCGGCATCCGCGATATGTCGCTGCTTGAAGAGGCGCCGGGCGACCGCTATCCCGTGCAGACCTATGTGATTGAATACGATTTCGGCATTTTAACCGAGGCGATGGAGCGCGAGCTCGCGCGCGGCGGTCAGTGCTACTATCTGCACAATAATATTGATACGATCGATTTGGTTGCCATGCAGATTAAAAAAGCGCTGCCGGATGCGCGCATCGGTATTGCGCACGGCAGAATGAGCGAGGAGCAGCTCAGCGATGTCTGGAACGGGCTGCTGCAGGGCGAAATTGATATTCTGGTCTGCACCACAATTATTGAAACAGGCGTGGACGTGCCGAACGTCAATACGCTGATTATTGAAAACGCGGACAGAATGGGACTGGCGCAGCTGCACCAGATACGCGGCAGAGTCGGCAGGTCGTCGCGCCGAGGGTTTGCATATTTCACGTTCCGCCGCGGCAGCGAGCTTTCCGAAATCGCGTCCAAGCGGCTGGAGGCAATCCGCGAATACACCGAATTCGGCTCCGGCTTCAAAATTGCGATGCGCGATTTGCAGATTCGCGGCGCGGGCTCGCTGCTCGGCAACCAGCAGCACGGGCATATGGAGGCAGTCGGCTACGATATGTACCTCAAGCTGCTCGAGGAAGCCGTGCAGGAGGAAAAGGGCGAGCGCGTGCCTGAAACGAAAGAGGCGCAGTGCCTGATTGATTTGCCGGTTGACGCCACAATTCCCGCAGATTACATTACGTCAACCGCCTCTCGTCTGGCGATGTATAAGGCGATTGCGAATATCAAAAATGATAAGGACGCCAACGACGTTTACGACGAGCTGACCGACCGCTTCGGCATTCCGCCGGCACCTGTTTACGGGCTGGTGGAGATTGCCTTGCTGCGCAATACGGCGCTCTCGCTCGGCATTACCGAAATCCGTCAGAGTGGCCAGAGCGTGCATTTTTATGTGGACGACGTGAAGATGGAATATCTGATTGCGCTCAATGAAAAAATGCGCAACCGCGCGACGTTTAAAGCCGCCAAGCGCTCCTTCATTGCCGTGAAGCTGCTCGGCGAAACCGCCGTTGATACGGTGCGCAACACACTGAATGTGCTGCAAAATGCATAAAAAACAGCACCTCGGAGCATACTAACTCCGAGGTGTTATTATGTCAGAAAAAACGAATCATAAGGAATCGAAAAATATCAGGGCGCTGTTCTCAGTGGTGTGCCTGTGCATTATCGCGCTGGGGCTGATTGTCTATTTCTCCTCCACGCACAAAGCTGCCGCGCCGAACGCCGTCAATGAAAACCAGACGCTGAAGGTCAGCACCACGGCGCCGCCTGCCACCGCGCCGCCGACAACTGCTGAGCTGACAACCGAGGTGCAGCACGCCGTCACCGTGACGGAAACAACAACGGCGAAGGGCAGCAATACCGAGGGCAAAAACGAATCGGATACCCCGACGATGCCGGTGGGTGAGAGTAATACGCCGTTCAAGAGCTTTTATAAATATCCGCTCAGCGAAGCCGTGCTTAAGGGCTACAGCGAGGAGCTTGTTTAT
>CALGGQ010000157.1 GCA_937915775.1 uncultured Clostridia bacterium
CATAAGACAGAGGTAGATGTTCCCGCATTCGTAGACGGCATTGCCGTTCAGGCTATCGGAAGCAATGTATTTGAGAGCGAGACTTTAAGCAATCTGGAGCGTATATCCTTGCCCGATACCTGCACGGAGATAAAGGAAAACGCTTTTAAGGATGCACAGGTGTTGAAAACCGTTACGGCAAATAACCTTGAAATCATCGGGGACAGCGCTTTTGAGAATGCCTATCAGCTTCGCAGTATTCCGTCGGAGCATATTACTGCTATCGGTGACCGTGCCTTTAAAGAGGATTCGCACATCAGAGAATTTGATTTTTCCTCAGTGCAGACGATAGGCGATGAGGCATTTTATCAAACCTTGGTTTACAGCCTTGTCTCAGATACGCTGACGGAGGTTGGCGACTATGCCTTTTATCACGCCCCTCTTGAATATCTGATTACACCGCAGCTTGATACTGTCGGTGTTGGCGCTTTTCAGGACGATTACCTGCTTCGTAGTATTGAACTCGATTCGGTTGTTTACCTTGCCAACGATGTGTTTCGAGCGTGCAGTAATCTGGTAGAGGCACGGCTTCCGATGCTATCCGAGCTTTCGACGGACGGTTATCAATTCTTTATCTGTACGGCGCTGGACGCCGATTTAGTTGATTTAGGCGGTTATTCTCACATTATTCCTTCAAATATGTTTGAGCATACCGATTTCACTTACTTTGATAACGAATATGTCACGGAAGTAGCAACGCAGGCGTTTGCCCATACGCCGATTGAAATTGTGAGATTGAAGAATTGTCAAGTATTGAACGAACAGGCATTTTTAAATTGTAATAATATTACGACAATATATACGCCAAGATTAACAAACTGCAGCAGATATAGCTTTCCGTTAAATTCGCTTAGAACGCTATTTTTCCCGAGTATTCCTAAATTTGCGCTTTCATATTTTGGCACTACCGCTAAAACCGTTAATCTATATGCCAATAACGACGGCGTCATTTCGAGTTATGATTATTACCGGAAAAATCATACCGATGTTGCGAATCGCTACCTGTTTCAGATATTTGCCGGTAACGGTTCGGAAATGTATACAGAAGCAGATACCTTGAAATATTCACCAATAGATACCTATAAAATGGTAATCGACCAAAATCCGACGGTGGAGGATGGCGTGCTGCATTTCAATTTCCGTTGGCATCTCCCCGAAGATTTGGCTGGGCTGCCGTATGATGTGCGTTATTATTGCGAATACAAGATTCAGAATTATAGCGAAACAGTAGAGGCGGAGATTACGCATCTCAGCAGCAATGAATCCACAACGGATTTCACCGTGCCGGTTGATTACATTCCGTCAAATCCGTCTGCGTCTTTTACAGCCGTCGGATGTGTGGATATCGACGGTATGGTGTTTAAGTCCGCGCCGGTCGTTACTACTTTATCGCAGGCAGCGGAAAATGAGATCGAGCCCGATTGCGAGCATCAGTACGGCATTACCTATATGACGCAGGACGGCACGGTTTATCTGCAATGCGAAAAGTGCTACGACGAATTCAGCTTGCCGTTTGCCGATTATCTGAACACTGATAACGTTTACCTTGATGTTAATAACGACGGGATTGTCAACGCCAAGGATTATGCCATGATTCAGAAAGAGTATGGGGTGACGTTATGAAAAAGATAATAGCTATTGTGATGTCGCTGATAATTCTCTGCGGCGGTATTCTATGTATGTTCGTTAACGAGAATCTGTTTAGCGTAAAAAATACCGTCAGTATAGAAACATTTTCCGAAGAAGTAACACGAATCAATCAGAAATATAACATGTATCCGGCGTCATACCGTGTCATCGTCACATCTAAAAAAGATATTGACCGGCTTGACAGTATCGACTGCGTTGAGGGTTACGGTAACCTGCATATTCTACAGTTTGATAATCAGCTTTCTGCTGCAAGAGCAATTCGATATTATCAGGAGCAAAGGGCAACAAAGTCCGTAGAAGCAGATGAGCCGGTTTATTCAGCCGATGATGAAGAAACAATTATTGATTTTACGGATTTGGATTACGAGGAACCCGCATACTATGACGGTCATCTGTCATGGGGCAGCAGTTACATTGGCATTGACGAATATACTGCTATATTGTCTGAAATTTCCAATTTGCCGCAGGTTGTTGTCGGCGTGATTGATTCCGGCGTCTGCTATGACCATGAATTTCTCAGCGACAGGGTGTTGCGTACCAATTACAATACCAGCAGCTCCGAAGCCGAAACGGGCGGAGAATATGATGATTTCGGTCACGGTACGCTGATTGCCGGTATTATTGCCGATAACACAACGGATAACGTGAAAATTAAAGGCTACAAGGTGCTGGATCAAAAGGGAAGGGGTACCAAGTCGCTAACGGTTGCCGGTATTTACAAAGCTATTGCGGACGGAGTAAACGTCATTAACTTAAGCATTGAGGGACCCAAAACCGGCGTTTATCAAACGCCGATTAAAACGGCAGTTAATCAGGGCATCGTTGTATGCGTGGCGGCGGGTAATAAAAAGAAGGATGTAAAAAACATTGAGCCCGCCTGCGTACCGGAAGCCCTGACAGTTGCAGCAGTTGATTATTATGATAAGCTCGCGTCCTTTACCAACTATGGCAGTGGTGTGGATTTCATTGCTCCTGGCGTGCTGATATACAGCACCTTTCTGGAAAATTCTTATACCTCTCGAAGCGGCACCTCTTTTGCAGCGCCGTTTGTAGCGTCCGCTGCCGCGTTGGTTAAATCTGCGCATCCTTCTTATAGCGCTATAGAAATTGAAACATTTTTAAAAAGCATTGGGAATCCTTCCGACTTTGAAACGATGAATTACGCGCCGATTCTGAATTTTTATGACACCGAGGATATTCCTGAAAACCCGACGGAACCGAGCAGCGAACCTTCTTCTGAATCGAGCAGTGAGTCATCCTCTGAGTCAAGTAGCGAGCCTTCCTCCGAACCAAGTAGCGAACCATCGTCAGAGCCAAACAGCGAGTCGTCCTCCGAACCGGAAACAGAGCCGACCTCTGAGGTGACAACACACAGCCACGACGATTATATCACCAGACGGAATTATCAACCGGTTTTCAACTATAGCAGCGGTGATTACGATGATTATATTGAGCTTGAAATTTCAACTGCCTGTGATGAAAACACCGCGATTTATTATACGATTTATGATTATGACCATAATGAGCTTTATCAGGAGGAGATGCGTTATTTGGGCGTTCCCGGTGAGATTCCGCTCTTTATCTCCTGCTGTGTAGAAGCTACTGCATACGGCGAGCGGTATAAGGGAACAACAGTTGCTTATTATAAAATCTGTGAGGACGATGAGAACTTTGTTATTTCACAGGACGGCAGAATTACTTATTATAAAGGCGTTGACAGAGAACATATTGAGGTACCGGAGGTAATTGACGGCGTTACCGTACGTTCCATTTCGGGAAGTACATTTACAGGCACAAATTTAACAACGCTCAAGGAAATCATTTTACCGGATACCTGTACTGAAATTGAGGAGAATACATTTAACGGCGCAACCAATCTTGAACGTGTATATGCGAATAATCTGGAGGTAATCGGAAATGCAGCGTTTAAGAAAACGCAGAATTTAGCCTATATTGATTTTGATAACGTCAATTCCATCGGTGCGGAAGCGTTTTATAATTCCGGTGTTGACAGCCTGTATGCGCCGGAGCTAATGGCGGTGAACGATAACGCCTTTGCTTACAGTAGATTGGAATATATGATAGCGCCGAACATATCAGAGTTATCTGCTTACGGTTTCCGCAACTCCAAGCTGCTTCGAAGCGTTGATTTTCCGCTTGTAGATACAGTCGGTGCAGGCGTTTTTGAAGGCTGCGAAAACCTTGCTGAGGTTAATTTGCCCTCTGTTACGTCGTTTGAAGAGGGCGGCTCACAGTTTTGCGATTGCTCAGCGCTTGACGGTCAGTCGCTTTCGCTTGGTGAAATTGAGGGCGTTGTGCCGGAAGCCTGCTTTAAAAATACAGACATTAATTTTTTTAAATCTTCTAAAGTGACGGAAGTCGGCGATGATGCGTTTTATCATACACCGCTTCAGGCAGTCAGCCTAAAGAATTGCACGCAATTTGGTTTGGACTCATTCGCTTATTGCAATGATTTAACGCGATTTTATCTTCCAAGCAATGAATACTCGATTTCATCATACGTCAATTTCTGGGAGCATATATACAGAACAAGTTTTAACCAAATTAATATTCATATGTTGTATCTTGTGAATGTCCCACATCATTACTTAGGCGATTTTTGTCTGCCAAGCGATGAAACGGATATGCATATATATCTTGGTCCGGAAGCCGACGAAAACACCGTTTCCCTCATTCAAAAATACAATAATATTTATAATAATACGCATTTTAAACTTTATACGGCAGCTAATTCAACAACGTGGAATGCCTACCAAAATGACTACTGGAGTTTTGTAGATACGGATACAATGCTTCCGCAACCGAATACCTATGTGAAGGATGGGTATATGTATTGTCAATTTCGTTGGACTGTTCCGAAGGAACTCCGCGACTTGCTTTTTGATATCAACGGAAGTGTTACTTACACCGTAGGTAACAGAACCTATAACAAAGATGCAGATAGCTTTTCCTTTGATCCGTCAAACGGTTTTGTCAATTTTACCGTAAAGCTGGATAACATTACGCAAACGCAGAGCAATATCAACACAACGATAACCGGCTGTTTGGATATTGACGGCGGGAAGTTCCGTACTGCTCCACTGACGACAACCTACAGTGCCGCGACTGAAAATGAGATGGAACCCGACTGTTCTCACGATTACATCATATTGCTTTTTGAAAACGATGTTGTTTATCACTCGTTTTGCCGGTATAATACAGCTCTTTCAGATAGTCTTTTTGAAATACTACTTCCATGCTACTTGCAAATTCGGTGCAAAGATACTACATTTTTTTGATATTCGCAAATTTAGCGAACATTTTCTTATAAAAAAGTTACTTTTGCTATTACGAGTGTGCGCGTACCTTATATTACGCGTAGTGCGCAAGCGTGCGCGGGAAGATGGTAAATAAAATGAGATAAAACCCCTTCGGGAGATAAAAAGAGATAAATCGAAAATACGGGATTTCATCCCTCACAAAAATGAAGAAAATATTCTTGCTCTCGGTTAGCGGAGTATGGGAATTGGAGAACAGGGCATTGAGTGCCCTGTTTTTTTGTAGAAACGAGAGTAAAAATCACGCAAAAATGTAATTATTCAAAATAAATTATTGAATTTGAATAATTTAATTTGCATAATTCAAAAAAAAGATGTACCTTTGCAGACGCAAAGGTTTTGAATGTAAAATCATTTAACTAATATTATATTATCATGAAGAAATTTTTTACGATTTTGGCACTGGCGATGGCCAGTGTGATGTGTTGGGCGGCGGTAAACATTACCGTATCGCCAAACAACGTCGATTTCGGTACAGTAAGTATCAAGGGGAAGACAAATGTAGAGGATTCGGTTACGATCAACGTGACCTACTCCGGCTTGCAGCAGTACTGCGGCGTGGTTTATGAAGATGACCAGATGCCTGAAGAGAATGCTGCCTTCTGGATCAGCGGTACGAACTCAGACGGATGGATTTACGGTGGCGACACATACAACCCTGCGGAAGGACAAGGGCTGCAGTTGCATTATTACGCAGAAAAAGCAGGCACCTATACCGGACGAATCCGTTTCTATAGTTATTCGGATGCAGACTGGGAAGTCAAAACTCCGTACGTCTATCTGAATATCCGTCTGGAAGTGAGCGGAGACGCGGTACTACCCACGACTTCCACTTATGAGCGTTTGAACAGCACCAGCGACCTGAAAGCCGGCGATACAGTGGTATTCGTTTGCGAGAGTGCAGGTGCAGTAAGTGGTCCGCTGAACGGGGCCTACCTGCCGGCAGTGACTGAAGGCGTGAAGATTGACAAGACGGCAGGTACTGCGGATGTTCCTGAAACGGCGCAGACTTTTGTGCTGGGTCAATATGGCGGCAACTGGCAGTTCACTGCTACAGGAACCACCAACAAACTGGCGTTGGACATCACCGGCAAGGGTGCTTTCACGTATGCTGCCGCAGTGCCGAATCAGATTGTGGTAGGTTGGGGCATATCCATCTCAAGCGGAACAGCCTATGTATCCAAACCGGACGAGACATTCCCGGTAGAGTTCAATAGCGACCGTTTCAAACCTTACAAATCTCCGCAAGGCAGCACTTACCAGCTCTATAAGAAAGTCGGTGCCGCTCAGCCAATTGAGAGTAAGCTGGAGGTGGAAGACGTAGTATTCGGCGATGTAGAGCAGGATGAACAGAAATCCGTGACGGTCAACTATACCGCAGAGAACCTGACGGACGACATCGTTTGGGCTATCGAAGGAACGGACGCTGCGCTGTTTGCCGTAGATGACCAAGGCGACCGCACCAGTGGCACTGTCACTGTGACCTACAAAGGAACAAGCAGCAAAACAGGTGCTTTGGATGCCCGTCTGTCTTATCTGACGCAGGACATCGCGCTGGATCCGATGGAGGGGTCGAAAACCATCAGCATCACCCTGATTCCAGCTACCGTCAAGTTGACGGGTCTGGCCTTCGAAGGTGCACCGGCGACGATTGACCAAGGTCAGACGATTGATCTCTCGCAATATGTTGTTTATACTCCGAATGATGCAGCGGACAAGTCGCTGACATGGGCTGTAGATCATACCTATCAAGGCGAAGTGGATCAAGAGGGTAAGTTAACGGCAAAGCATGTATCGGGCACCGTAACCGTAACCATCACTTCAGTGCGCGTACCTAGCGTCAGCGCAAGCATAACGCTGACGATCACCAAGCCGACGATTACCGATTTCACGTTGTCGAAAACAGAAACGACGCTGAACATCGGCGGACAGGAGACCTTGACGATTACGGCCTTCGTTCCGGCTTATGCAAGCGAGAGTGCGACCTGGACCAGCAACAATACAACGGTTGCGACAGTAAATAAGAACGGCGTTATCACAGCGAAGGCTATTGGCGACGCGGAGATCACCGCTACTATCGGTGAGGTAGAAAAAACATGTACGGTTCATGTAGTAGCTGTGGCTGTTAACAGCATCACCCTGCCGGCTGAGGCCAACGTGACGCTTGGTTCGTCGCTGCAGTTGAATCCGACAGTTGATCCGGCGCAGGCCGCCAGCGAATACACGATTACTTATGTATCGAGTGCTCCGGAGATTGCTACTGTAGATGCAAACGGTAAGGTTGTCGGTGTAGCAGCAGGAGATGCAGTCATCACCGCTACTATCGCGGATAAGAGTGCGCAGATCACGATTCATGTGGTAGGCGCACAGATGTTCAGCAAAGTAACCGACGCTTCGACACTGGCCGAGAAAGAT
>CALGGQ010000158.1 GCA_937915775.1 uncultured Clostridia bacterium
ACTCATCCTCACAAAAGCCAAGCAGTATCATACCATCCATATTCCACATGGACGCAAAGGGCACGGCGTCCATGATGGCGGTCGTCTTTTTTAGCATCATAAAATATCCATCGTGTTCGATCTCGTCAGAGAGCGCATTTAAGGCGCCGCTCACAAAAGGATCCTCTAAAAGATGCCCTTCATATTTCGGGTGGTCATTTACCACCACACCTATGATACGGGAGTTGTTCTGTGCTAAAAGTGTAGCTGCCATATTGGGAATATAGCCTCGTTCCTCCAGCTTTTGCTCCACTGCTTTAACTGTACGGTCGGAGATTTTTTGCGTTTTTCCATGCAGCACATTGGATACTGTTGCCGTACTCACGCCCAGCTCCTCGGCGATATCTTTAATCCTTACTTTATTTTCATTCCACATAACTGCTCCTCAGAATAGCTGTCATCTTCTTCCAATCATTCAACATCATCATAAACTATTTTTTTCAAGACGTCAAAGGAAACGCCTAAAGTTTTCTCATCCATTTTTTGCGGACAAATACAATCCACATCAAAACAAGTCTGACAATTTCCTCTAACGACAAAAGGAAATACACCATTGGGATCGGCAGATGCCACACATAAGCGCTCAGCAATGCCAGCGGCACACCGACACCCCATGTCCCGACTAATTCAATTATCATCACTGTTTTAGTCCGTCCTCCGCTCTTAACGATACCGCCGCCAAGAATCATATTCAGCACCTTTACGGGCGATACAATAGCAAATACCAGAAGGATTTGTTGTGCAACCCGCTTGACGTAATCCTCAACATTAAACATATCGGTATAAAGCCCCATCAAATATACTAACACAACCGACAAGACAAACGAGCCGACTAATGCGCAATACACCAAATATTTAGATTTGCGGTAAGCCGTTTCGTATTCTTTCCTGCCAAGTTCCTTCCCGATTAAGATTCCTGCCGCCTGCGACAAGCCGCTTAATGCGCCAATCATCAGCCCCTGTATTGGGTATGTAAGCGTCATAGCTGCACTTTCCGGCGTACCGATATGACCGTAGACGGAGGCATACACGTTTTCACTCAGGCTCCACATAAATTCTATGACAAGAACAGGAAGCAGCATCGAAAGATATTCGCCAAACTGCAGCTGCATCAAAACAGGAGAGAATCGAAAGGAAAGCCCGCTTTTGCGATTGACGGCAAACGTTCCGGCAAGCAACAAAAGCATATTGAAAAACTGCGATATAACGGTTGCTATCGCAGCGCCGTTTGCTCCTATGGATGAAAAGCCGAGCTTTCCGAATATCAGGGCATAATTCAGCACCGTATTCACGGCACTTGCCGCAAGGCTGCAAACCAGTGGTGTCACTGCATTCTCCATACAGCGCAGCCGTGCCGAAATCATCATAATAACAGCATACGGCAGATAGCCGACAGAGATGATTTTCAGATACTTTGCCGCTGTCACAACAGTTTCGCTATCCGCTGAATACAAGCCCATAAGCCTGTTCGGCAAAGTAAGGCAAACAGCAGTAAACAACAGTCCAATCAGCAATGCGACGAGCAGGTTCAACGAAAAGCTGCGATCTGACTCTTGTTTTTCATTTGCGCCAAGATATTGTGACATCATAATGCCCGCAACGCTTACTACTGCGCCGATTACAACCATATAGAGCGAGCTCAGCTTACCTGCCATACCAACGGCTGCCACGCAGACGCTGCCCAGCGAACCGACCATCATCTCATCAACAATGGAAAAAGATGCCTGCAGCATTGACTGCAGCGCAACAGGCAGCGCAATCTTTAATACTTTTTCCAAAAAACTATATCTTCTCACCCATCATCTCTCCCCATCTGTCTTTAAAGAAATTATAAAAAACGAATCGATTTTAGACAATGGGTTAATCGCGTAACCCGCAACAAAAGCGCAATGCAACTTTTGTGCAACTTTACCTAACAGGTTGGAACTACAGTAAAATAAGAACACAGCACCGATGTGCTGTGTTCTTTAATAAGCGAATGGCTTACTTATTCTTTTTCTGGACGTTGGAGATACCGTCGCGGATGCGGCGCACATCAGTGAGTGCCTTATACAGCGCGTCGTCGATAGAAAGGAGCGTATCGTCAGCATAATTATTGACGGCGGTGAGCATCTCTCTGGACTTATTCTGGGCAGAGGTAACCATCTCGTTTGCCTGGGTGGTAGCATTGCCAAGGATTTCGGACGCCTGGTCCTGCGCCTCCTGCACCATCTGCTTGCCCTGCTCGTTTGCCTTGGCAAGAATATCGGCAGCCTCCGCCTGAGCGGTCTTGGTGATTTCATCCTGGGCAACCAGCTCTCTGGCTTCCGCCTCTGCCTGCTTGATGATTTCGGCGGCTTCCTTCTTGGCTTCCTCCAGAATCGTGTTTCTGGAGTCAACGATAGCCTTAGCCTGCTTGGTTTCCTGCGGGGTATTCAGTCTGATATCTTCGATAATCGTCTTAATCTTTTCAACGTCAACTGCACATTTTTTGGAAAGAGGTATTGATGTAGCGTCATCAAGCACGTCCTCAAGATCTTCAAGTAAAATATCGGTATTGGTCATTTTAATTATCTCCTTTACATCTTTTTATAATATCTTCTGCTATAGCGCCGGGGACAAATGAGGTAATGTCTCCGCCGAGGGAGCACACCTCTTTTACCATACTGGAGGAAAGGAACATATTTTCACCTCTGGCGGTGAGAAATACGGTTTCACATTCGGGATAAAGGGACTTATTCGTCAGCGCCTGCTGGAATTCGTAATCGAAATCCGACATCGCACGCAAGCCCTTGACAATGGCTGCCGCCTTTTTTTCCCTGGCATAATTGACCAGCAAGCCGTCATCGGTATCGACAGTGACGTTCTTCGCCGTGACGCAGCGCTTAATCAGCTCCATACGCTCCTGCGTCGTAAACAGCGTCTTTTTGCTTTTGTTGCTCGCCACAAGAACGATGACCTCATCAAAAATATCGGCAGTGCGTTCAATGATATCCAGATGACCGAGCGTAATCGGGTCAAAGCTGCCGGGACAGATGGCAATTTTCATTCTTCCGCAGTGTCCTTTCGGTAGTAGGTTAATTTGGTTTTACCGTAGGTTTTTTCCTTGGAAATGCACCAGCCTCCGACTGCGTCGGGCAGCGTTTCATTCTTTGCGCTTTCGCAGATAATCACGCCGTCCTCATTCATCTTCGGCACCAGCTTTTCAAGGCACTCCTCGATAAGGCCGTTGTTATAAGGCGGGTCGAGCAGCGCGATGTCGTAAGTGCCGCGCCGTGAAAGAAAAGCCAGCGCATCCGCAAAAACAAGAGACGATACATCCTCCATTTTGCACTTTCTGAGGTTTTCCTCCACAATTCTGTACGCCTGACGGTTATTTTCCACAAACGTACAAAAACGCGCACCGCGTGACAGGGCTTCAATGCCGAGCTGACCGCAGCCTGCAAACAAATCCAGCACCTGCGTACCCTCCAGCTCAAACTGAATCGAGCTGAACAGCGCTTCCTTGGTGCTTTGGGTGGTGGGACGGGTAATTTCCTCGCCGGGAAGGGTTGCCAAATTCCTTCCGCGGGCGCTTCCTGTAATTACTCTCATAGACAATCCCCCACTTTACTCTAAATATTATAACGATTGCGTTATGCTAAGTCAAGACGAAATTATTATTTGTAATAATTAAAAATATCCTCTGCATTCTTGCGGGAAATCGAGGGCGTTTGCGCCAGCTCGTCCACCGTTGCCGCCTTAATAGCCGTGATGGTTTTAAACTGCTTAAGCAGCGCTTTCGCCTTTTTTTCGCCGATTCCGTCAATCCTCATCAGCCCCGAGGAAAAGCTGCTCTTTTCATGTTTTTTATGGTGGTAGGTAATCGCAAAGCGATGCACTTCCTCCTGGATAACAGACACCAGTGTGAAAGCGCTGCGATGCGAATTAATCTCAATTTCGCCGCCGTCATAGGCGATGGCGCGCGTGCGGTGCTTACTGTCCTTCACCATGCCGAAAACGGGCACGTCAAGGTTCATTTCCTTGATAACCGGCAGCACGGCGTTGACCTGCGGCTCGCCGCCGTCCAGCAAAATCAAATCGGGCAAAATTTTAAAGGTGCTGTCCTCATCGTCCTCATAGTAATGCTTGAAGCGGCGCGTCAGCACCTCGTTCATAGAGCCGACGTCGTTCTGACCGTCAAAGCCTTTGATGGAAAAGCGCTTGTACGCCTTTTTCATCGGTCTGCCGTTATGGAACACCACCATACCGGCGACGTTATCCGCGCCGAATGTGTGGGAAATATCGTAGCTTTCGATATACTCCGGAATTTTATCGAGCCCGAGGATATTTTTTAGCTCCTCTAAAACCGAATATTCGCGCGAGGTTCTGCCTTTAATCTGGGCGAGCACCTCGGCGGCGTTTTTACGGCACATACTGACGAGCTGAGCCTGTTCGCCGCGCTGGGGAGAAGTAAGATACACCCTGCGTCCACGTTTTTCGGAGAGCCATTTTTCGACGGCTTCCTTATCCTCCAGCGCGCGGTCGAGCGTTATGTTGCGCGGAATATCGCGGTTTAAGGAATAATAATTAACTATAAACTGAGAAAGCTCGCTGTCGTCGTCTATCGGGGAATTAACGACAAAATTCTCGTGGTCGCAGAGCCTTCCGCCCTCGAAGCGGAAAATCTGAAAACAGCCGCGCTCGCTGTCGGTAAAATAAGCGATAACATCCTGGTCGGGAACGTTTACGGAAACTACCTTCTGTTTATCGGACATCTTTTTTACCGCGGCGATTTTATCCCTTATCTCGGCGGCTTTTTCATGCTGGAAAGAATCTGATTATTCTGCTTTCTGCTCTGCAGGCGCCTCAGCAGCGGGAGCCTCGGCAGCAGCTTTAGCTTTCCTTCCGGCGCGGCGGGTAGAAGTCTTCTTGGTCTCTTTCTTCGCAGTTGAAGCGAGAGCGGCCTCGTTGAAGTCTACCAGCTCGATGAGTGCCATGTCGGCGCCGTCACCCTGGCGGAAGCCAGTCTTGAGGATACGGGTGTATCCGCCCGGACGATCAGCTATCTTGGGAGCCACCACTCTGAATAGTTCTGTAACGGCCTCTTTCTGTTTCAGATAACTGAAAACAACACGGCGAGAGTGGGTTGAATCCTCCTTAGACTTGGTGATGAGGGGTTCAACATAGGTTCTCAAAGCTTTGGCCTTTGCAACGGTGGTCTCGATTCTCTTGTGGAGAATCAGGGAGCAAGCCATATTGGAGAGCATAGCTTTGCGATGTCCGCTCTGACGACCCAGATGGTTTATTGCCTTATTGTGTCTCATAGTCTATTGTTCCTTTTTTTCGATGTTATACTTGGTAATGTCCATCCCGAAGTTCAGTTTGAGCCTGTCAACCAACAAGTCGATCTCGTTGAGTGACTTCTTGCCGAAGTTGCGGAATTTCATCAGCTCTGACCTCTGGTGTGACACCAGGTCAGCGAAGGTCTCGATGTTGGCAGCCTTCAGGCAGTTGAGGGCGCGTACAGAGAGCTCCATGTCTGACAGTTTGGTGAGAAGGAGATGACGCATGCGGAGAGACTCCTCGTCAAGCTCTTTGCTCTCGACCTCCACAGGCGCCTCCAGGGTAATCTTGCTGTCTGAGAACAGCATGAAGTGCTGGATGAGTATCTTGGCGGCTTCCTTGAGGGCTTCCTTCGGGTGGATTGAACCGTCGGTGGTTATTTCAATTATAAGTTTTTCGTAGTCTGTCTTCTGCTCTACGCGCCAGTCTTCTCTCGCGAAGTTGACATTTTTGATCGGGGTGAAGATTGAGTCGATAGCGATAGTGCCGACCGGTGCATTCTCGACTTTGTTTTCTTCTGAGGGAACATATCCCCTGCCTTTGCCAATCGTGAAGTCCATCACGATTTTCACGCTCGGCTCCATCGTGCAGATATGCAGGTCAGGATTGAGAACCGTGAAAGCTGACAGGCTCTTTGAGAGATCAGCAGCAGTAAATTCTTGCTTGCCACTAACAGTAACCGTTGCACTCTCGCTTTCCTCCTCCTCTATCATTCTTTTCAGACGGACTTGTTTAAGATTAAGGATGATATCCACCACGCTCTCAATAACGCCCGGGATAGTGTCGAACTCGTGCTCGACGCCTTCGATGCGTATCGAAGTAATGGCAAATCCCTCCAGAGAAGACAGAAGAATGCGGCGAAGAGCGTTACCGATGGTAACACCGAAGCCGGGCTCCAACGGACGGAATTCGAACTTGCCGAATTTGTCGTTGGCTTCCAACATTACAACTTTGTCGGGTTTTTGAAATGCTAATATCGCCATTGATTCAATGATTATTTAGAGTACAACTCAACGATTAACTGTTCCTTAATGTTTTCAGGGATGTCTTCGCGCTCGGGCTTGTGCAGGAACTTACCGCTCTTGGTCTGCTCGTCCCACTCAATCCAAGGATACTTGCTGTGGTTGAAACCGGCAAGTGCAGCCTCGATGACTTCGAGTGACTTTGACTTTTCGCGAACACCTACGATCTGGCCGGGCTTAATGGAATAAGAAGGAATATTTACAACCTGACCATCAACGACGATATGCTTGTGACCCACAAGCTGACGGGCAGCGGCACGGGTAGGAGCAATACCCAGACGGAACACTACGTTGTCGAGTCTACTCTCCAGGTTCTGGAGCAGGACGACACCGGTAATGCCTTCGGCCTTTGCTGCCTTCTCAAACATATTACGGAACTGGCGCTCAAGCACACCATAGGTATACTTGGCTTTCTGCTTCTCTGCCAACATGACAGCATACTCAGACATCTTGCGACGGCGGCTGTTGCCATGCTGTCCAGGAGGGAAGTTTCTCTTGGACAAAACTTTGTCAGCACCGAAGATGGGTTCACCAAATCGGCGTGCAATCTTAGATTTCGGACCTATATACTTTGCCATAATAAATAAATAAAATCTTTAGAAGTGATTATACCTTACGACGCTTCGGAGGACGGCAGCCGTTGTGGGGCAGCGGGGTGACGTCGACAATCTCAGTAACCTCAATTCCTACGCCATAGACGCCACGGATGGCGGACTCACGTCCATTACCTGGACCTTTGACGTATGCCTTCACCTTGCGAAGACCAAGGTCGTAAGCTACTTTTGCGCAATCCTCGGCTGCGGTCTGTGCAGCATAGGGAGTATTCTTCTTGGAGCCGCGGAAACCCATCTTACCGGCGGAAGACCATGAAATGACCTGTCCCTCGGAATTGGTCAGCGACACAATGATATTATTGAAAGAACTGTGGACATGAAGCTGTCCTACAGCATCAACGCGTACGTTTCTCTTTTTCGATGTTGCTTGTTTCTTTGCCATAATCTTTAAACTTTAAACTTTAAACTTTAAACTTTAAACTTTACTTTGTGGCCTTCTTCTTGTTAGCAACAGTCTTCTTCT